>VXPR01000306.1 GCA_009839405.1 Gammaproteobacteria bacterium | reverse complement strand
GGGGTGGCTGTGGTGTAATAGCGCCTGGTTCCTCGCCTCCCCCGCGCGGGGGTAGTGACAAGGAAGCCCCCCGCATTCCCAAAAGACGGTGGTGGCGTGCACTCTCCTGTCACTCCCCCTCGCGGGGGAGTCGAACAAAGCGTCCCCGCTTTTCTCGGAGGGGGGGCCGCCGAGCCAAACCCCCGTACCCCACAATCCCCGAACGAAGCCTCCTGTCACTCCTCTTTCGCGCCAGCGCCGCTTTCTACGGCGCAAGCTCCTAGGTAGGCTCGGAGCCGATGTCCCACGACACCTTCGTCATCGTCGTCCACGCCCTGGTGTTCAACGCCTCAGGCCACCTGCTCCTGCTCCGCCGAATCAACACCGGCGTCATGGACGGCCTCTCTGCCCCACCCGGCGGCCACCGCCAACCAAACGAACGCCTGCTCGACACCGCTATCCGCGAGTCCCGCGAAGAAGCCTGCATCGATATCACCGCCGCCCACGCCGTCGCCGCGCTCCCCTTCAACACCGGCATCAACTTCCTCTTCCAAGCCACCGAATGGCATGGCACCCCCCGCATCGGCGAACCCAGCAGATGCGACCACCTTTGCTTCGCGGACCCCCGAGCCCTGCCAACCAACACCGTCCCATGGCTCGCCCCCGCCCTCGCGCTGCGAAACCAAGGCCGTTGGTACAAGGATTTCACCTAGCAGCCTGTCGGACTTTGCGATGGGACGGTCCTCGGAGGGAAGGCATTCTGCCTTCCCTGCGCCGCAAGGCGCCTTTGGCAAGAGCACGTCAGTGCGCCTGACGGCGCACAGGGAAGGCAGGATGCCTTCCCTCCGAAGACCCGCTTTGCACATGCGCTAGCGGGGCTGGGATTCCGTATGCCTCGTTGGCGCTTGAGGCGGCGTTGGGGCGAGGAACACGCCGAACCTAGGCAACCGAAAAGGCCGTCCGCCAGTGGCCGGCTCACCTGCCGTGAGCTAGGGTACTCCCTTGTCGGGCGATCGGAACTTCCCGGTAAGATGGGCGAAAGGCGTCGTCCCCGGCGTCTGTTAGTGGAAGGACACAGCGCATGAATCACGACATCGTCATTCGCGGCGGCACCCTGGTGGACGGCAGCGGCGCCGAACCTGTCGCCGGCGACCTCGCGGTCAAGGACGGCCGCATCTCGGCCCTCGGTGCCGTCGCCGGCAAGGGCGAACTGGAAATCGACGCTCGGGACCGCATCGTCACGCCCGGTTTCGTCGACATTCACACGCACCTCGATGCCCAGATGGGGTGGGACCCGGACATGACGCCGGTGAGCTGGCACGGGGTCACGACGGCGCTCATCGGCAACTGCGGCATGACTTTCGCCCCCTGCCGGCCCGAAGACCGCGAGCTGCTCGCGGGCATGATGGAAACGGTGGAGGACATTCCCAAGCAGGCCATCCTCTCGGGGCTGGCCTGGGACTGGGAGCACTACGGCGAATACCTCGACTCCATCGAGAAACTCGGCACCGCGGTGAACGTGGCCGGCATGGTCGGGCACGCAGCGGTGCGCTACTACGTGATGGGCGAGCGCTCGTTCGCGGACGATGCGACGGCAGACGAAGTCGAGCGTATGACGGCGATAGTCGGACGCTCCCTCGACGACGGCGCCTGGGGCTTTTCCACCAACCGCTTCGCGCCGCACCGGGCCCCCGACGGCCGCTCCATCCCGGGCACGTTCGCGGCGGTGTCGGAACTCCAGACGATCGCCGCCGCAGTGGGTGGGAAAGACGGCCTCATGCAGGCGGTGGGCGCCGACTTCGACGTCCTGAAGGCGATAGCGGACGCCGCTCGAAGCCGCGTGCTGTTCAGCTACGCGCTCGAGATCTACGACGACGGCGACACCCTCGAGATGGGCGCAGCCGCGGTGCCGGACGCGGAAACCGGACGCCGCGCAGCGGCCTCGCTCGACTCCCTGTGCGGCGAGCGCGACATCACCGCCATCGCCCATGTCCGCGGCTCCGGCTTCGTGCTCGGCCTGCAGTCGAACCTACCGGCCCAAGGCGGCGCTTGGGATCGACTCGCGGCGCTGGATCTCGGCGGCCGCCCGGCGGCTATCGCGGACGCCGCCACGGCGGAGGAACTGGTGCGGGAAGCGCGCCAGGACGGCGCCGGCCGGGTGCGCCCCGAACGCTGCTTCTACATGGGCGCGGGCGAAACGCCGGACTACACCGGCGAGGCGAGCCTCGCAGACCAGGCGGCGGCCGCGGGCGAGCACTGGTCCGAGACGTTCCTGCGCCTGTCGCGGGAGACCGGCGGACGCGCGCTGTTCAACTACCGCATGTTCGCGGGGAGCCTCGAGGCGCAGGCGCGCCTGTTTGAGAGCGACCACCTGTATCCGGGTCTTGGCGACGCCGGCGCGCACGTGTCGCAGATCATGGATGCCGGCTGGCCCAGCTTCATGCTCTCGCACTGGCATCGGGAGACGGGCTTCTACAGCCTTGCACGCGTCATCGAGCGCATGACGTCGGGTCCGGCGCGCGTGGTGGGACTGAACGACCGCGGGATCCTGCGCGAGGGCATGGCGGCCGACGTCAACGTCATTGACCTCGGCCGCGTCGCCGAACTGCAGCCGCGCCTAGTGCACGACTTCCCGGGCGGCGCGCCGCGCTACATCCAGCAGGCGCGCGGATTCGATGCCACCATCGTCAACGGTCGCCTCAGCCTTCGGGACGGCAAGAGCACGGGAGAACGCTCGGGGCAGGTGCTGCGGCGGGGCACACCCTGATCCGCAGACACCGCGTATCGAAGCCACGAAGCGAGGTCCCCTGGGGGCGAGGGCGTCTCGCCCTCGCACGCGCCGACAGGCGCGCACATTGGCAGAACGTGCTTAGCATGGACGCCATGCGGCGTGTTGCGGCGCCCGTACGGCGCGTCGGCGAGACCGCCCCAAGAGGCCCGTGCGGATGCGGCGGCGTCAGTTGCTTGTGCGTCAGCGGCCGGGCGTGCCCGCCTTGCATCGAGCACGTTCGTGCGGGCGATGCTTGTGGTTCGCCTTTCCGCCGTAGGTTCCTACGCCATGACCAGCTCCGCCGGTGCCACGGAACGCCATGGGCGAGAGAGCCCCCCGGCTAACCTCCGCTGAAGTGCACGGCACGCCTACCCAATCGGGTTCCGGCTCGCCGAATGGTCGGCTGGAAGCTCGCCAAATGACCCGTCGAGAAATCGACAAATCATCCGTTGATCTGTCGACAAACAACCCGTCAAAACGTCGACAAATCACCCGTTGTGTTTGCGTTATGCGGCCCCCTCGTATAGGCTCGCAATAATCGTCGAGTGGGCACATGCCCGTTGAAACAATGAGTTACAAAACTAGAATCGTGGAGGACGAGCTTGCCCTGCTGCTCGGCGCCACGGGCGCTGTGCTTGTCGAGGGAGCGAAGGCTTGCGGCAAGACTGCGACGGCCATGCAAGCGGCGGCCAGCGAGGCGTTGCTGGATGTCGACGCCAATATCCGCCGGATGATTGACGTCGATCCCGGGATGGTGTTGGCCGGCGATGCGCCGCGTCCTTTCGCTTATACCCATAAACGACCCCACGAGACGTAGA
>VXPR01000023.1 GCA_009839405.1 Gammaproteobacteria bacterium | reverse complement strand
GGGCCCAAAAGGCGTGACGGTCCGCACGCGTCCACCTGGCCGGGCCTTGCGGCGCGTGGGAGGGCAAGATGCCCTCCCCCCAAGACGCTCCCCCGCAGCTTGGAAGAAGGGAACAGTGTCAGTTGGCTGCGCGTCAGGCGGCTCGGCGTCCTCCACGGGCTGGAGCGCTCGCACGTCCCCCACGGCCCATCGAGATTCACTCCGCGTCAGGGATTCGGCGTTCTCGGAGCGGGGGGCGTGTCCTCAAGCCTTGCCGTAGAGCCATTCCATCTGCTCCGCATCAAGGGCGATGTCGAGGGCCTTGAGCGAACTCGTGGTTTCCGAGAGTTGCCGCGGCCCCACCAGCGGGAAGCAGGGGAATGGTTGGTTCAACACCCATGCCAGTGCCACGACGATGGGCAGGGCACCTAGCTCCTTCGCGAGTGCCACGGCACGTTCGCGCCTTGCAAAGTTGTCCTGGGCGAACCAGCAACGGCGCATTTCCGCATCCGAGGGCTGGTTGCCGGTCAGCACCGCCGCTGCTGGTGCCTCTGCCTGCACCGCGTCGAATCGCGGCGTGAAGAACCCCCGCGCCTGACTCGACCACGGGAAGAGCGCCATTTGCTCTGCCGCGAGCCACGCCCGGAATGAAGGCGTGGAAGCCGCAATGCAGCCGGGCCATACCGGGTCCACCATCCGCGCGAGGCTGAAGTTGTTCGACACCGCGACGAAGGGCCGAAGGCCATTGCGCTCGGCGTAGGCATTCGCCTCCTGTATCCGCGCAAGCGACCAGTTCGACGCGCCAAACGCCGTGATGCGGCCGGCGTCGCACTCCCGGTTCAGCACATCCATCCACTCCGATACATCCACGTCCGTGTTGTCGCGGTGCAGGAAGTAGAGGTCCACATGGTTGGTCGCCAGCCGCTCAAGCGACACGTCAAGCTGCGGCGCCACTCGATCGGGAAAGTTGGCGGGCGTGTGCGCGCCCTTGCCGATCACCACCACCTCATCGCGCACGCCACGGTTCGCCATCCACGCGCCGAGCAGCGACTCCATTCTGCCGCCGCCGTAGATGTGCGCCGTGTCGAAGGTGTTGCCGCCTTGCTCGAAATAGTGGTCGAACATCACCGACGCATGGGCGATGTCCGGCTGGTTGTCGCAGCCCATCACGAGACGCGAGATGGGCTTGTCGATGCCGCGCACGGAGCCGTGCTGCATGGATTGCGTGTTCCCATGCCCCACCCGTAACGGGCGGCCATGCACCGGCACGGTCTGCCGTTCGGGGCGTTCCTGGTCGAACACCAGACCAATGCTGCGCCGCCACGCATCGAGGGTGCGGGCGTTGCCGACGCTGTCCGCCCAACTCATGCACGGCGATTCCTTCGCGCCGCTCGCGAGCGCCTCGGAAACCGCGTCCACCTCATGCACATAGAGCGGTGCCGAGTTGCCCGACACCGTCTCGCTTTCGCCGTCGCCACGCACAAGCTCGAAACGCCAATCGCCGTTCTCATCCGCACAGCGCCACGGCTCGGCAATGTGGATGGCGCCTTGGGAACCGGACACGACCACGCGGTTCTGCAACCCCACCGTAACCGCCGTCGCCACTTGCGCGACGATGCCGGATGGGAACCGCAACACCGCCGCGGCGCAGGCATCGACGCCCGTACCGGCAAACGTGGCGCTGCCTTGCACATCCACGGGCTCTTCCTCCCCCGGCGGCACGCCGGCCGCCGCAGCGGCGATCAGGCGACTCATCGACACCGGGTAGCAGCCGACATCCATGATGCCGCCGCCGGCGAGTTCGTTGGCGTACAGGCGGCCTTCCGGTCGATACGGCGCGTTGAAGCCGAAGCTCGCCTCGACGTGCCGCACTTCGCCGATGGCACCGCTCCGGACAAGCTCCACGATGCGGCCCGTCATCGGATGGGCGCGATACATGAACGCCTCCATGAGAAAGCCACCGCTCACCTCGGCAGCGTCCACCATCGCCATCACCTGCGGGTGGTTTAGGCCCATGGGCTTTTCGCAGAGCACCGCCTTGCCGGCTTCGAGCGCCTTGATGGTCCATTCCGCGTGTTGCGGGTGCGGGGGCGCGATGTAGATGGCATCGACCTCGGCGTCGTCGAGCAGCGCTTGATAGCTGCCGTGGGGTTTCGCGCCTTGCCATCTGTCGACGAACGCTTGCGCGGATTCCTTGGTGCGACTGCCAACGGCAGTGAGCGTGGCGGTCGCCGATGCCTGCACTGCACCCGCGAATGTGTGAGCGATTCGGCCCGTGGCCAAGATGCCCCAGCGAGTGTTCATTTCAGATTCCGTCGTTCCCCCGGTGTGGGTGGATTATGGTGCAGGAAGTGCGGTCGTTGCTTGGAGGGACGGCACATATGGATGGAAGAGGACTCGTGCGGCCCTGGCTCGCAGTCGTCACCCTGCTCGCGGCGATGCTGGGCGGGTGCGATGCGGTGAACGATGTATTCGTGTGCTCGGTGGAGGCGGCGTTTCGGGCCGGGACTTCCTCCGCACCGCCGCCCGCGGATGCCGTCACCGTTCCGGCTCACGTGGAAACCGAGCCGGTGGCGGACCCGTGCGATGCGGCGGACGATCCTGCCGTGTGGGTGAATCCCGACGCGCCCGACGCCAGCCTGATCGTCGCCACGAACAAACGGCGGGGCTTGGTGGTGTATGGCCTGGACGGTGGCCTCCTGGCGCAACACGACGTGGGGCAGACCAACAACGTGGACTTGCGCTCGATGTCGCCTTCACCCGGACAGGCAGAGGAGGCGGTGGCGCTGGTGGCGGCGAGCAACCGCAGCAGCGACACCGTGGACATCCTTCACCTCTTCGCCGATGGTCGCCTCGTCCCGCAGCGGGCAATCCCGGCCGGCTTTGACGGCGAGTCGCCCTATGGCCTTTGCCTGTACCAAGGCCCGGCGAACCTCTACGCCATCGCCACCTACAAGGACGGCGCCGTACGCCAATGGCGACTCGCAGCAAGTGCCGACAGCCTCGTCCGCACGCTCCGGGTTTCCTCGCAAGTGGAAGGTTGCGTCGCTGACGACCCGGCGGGCGCGCTCTTCGTCGGCGAAGAGGACGCCGGCATCTGGCGCTTCGACGCCGAGCCGGGTGGCACTACAGCCCCCATCCTCGTGGACGCGATGCGCGACGCGGGTGGCCACCTCGTTGCCGATGTAGAGGGCCTCGCCATCCACGCAGCAAGCGACTCCGCCGAATCCGGCCATCTGGTCGCCTCAAGCCAAGGCAACAGCTCCTTCATCCTTTACGACCGCTCCCCGCCCCACAGCTACCGCGGCTCCTTCCGCATCGGCACCGGCGGCGTCGACGAGGTGACCGACACCGATGGCATCGCCATCGCCTCCACTCCCCTGGGCCCTAAGTTCCCAACCGGCCTGCTGGTAGCGCAGGACGGCGACAACCAGGGCCCGGGCGGCGAATCCCTACACCAGAACTTCAAGCTGATCTCTTGGCACAAAGTGACATCGACGGTGGGTGGGCACTAGCTACCAGCGAGCGAATGCGAGGGCGAAGGCCAGCGGACGCCCCGGTCCTGTCACTCCCCCTCGCGGGGGGAGTGAC
>VXPR01000032.1 GCA_009839405.1 Gammaproteobacteria bacterium | reverse complement strand
AGATCTCCACGCGTATGATCGGGTGCATTGGCTGATTTGTTTACGAGAAACGTACCAGACGGCGACGCCGGCCATGATGACCTGAAAGACGAACGTCGCCAACAGGGCGAGGTGCATCGTGCGACCGGGGCGCACGCGTTGGTCCATTACGTTGCGTTGCAGCCAGAGGGCGGCGCCGCTCTGGATGGGCAGCGTGATGGCGGCAAAGGTGGCGGAGATCAGGATCAGGGCGATGGGATTCTGGAAGCTGAAGTAGAGCAGGAACGCCATGAGCGGGATGGCGACGACGTAGCCCCGGGTCCACTTGCCGCGGTGGATGCGCAGGCGAGAGATGAAGCCCCACTCGATGACGTAGTCCGGGAACACCCGACCGCCGGCGCCGACGCCGGAGAGCGTGGTGGAGAACAGGATGAAGAAGGCGCCGATGCCGAACACCCACAGCGACCAGCCGCCCAGGGTTTCCGTGAACATGCCCGAGAGCACGCGGATGGTGTCGAGGCCCTCTGGGATTTCTCCGTTCGGGTTCAGCACGCCGGCGCCCAGGATGAAGAACGGCACCGTGGCAAGGGTGAGGATGACGAGGGTGGCGATCACGTCGGTCTGCAGCACGCGAATCCAGCCCTTGGCGCGATCCACCCAGCCCGGATCGCTCGGGTCCGAGCCGATGTGACGCGGGTAGCCCTTCTCCACGCACCAGTAGGTGTAGGCGGCGATCTCGCCGGAGTTGACGCCGGTGTAGCCGTACATGGCAATCGCCAGGGCCGCGTACACGGCCGGGAACTCGAACGAGAAGCCGAGGGCGATGTCGTCGGCGGTGACCGCGTAGTCGGTGAACTGCATGAGCACCGCGCAGAAGATCGTGATGGCGGTGAATCCCATCACCAGGAACAGCATCACCTTTTCGAGATGGCGGTACGAGTTCGTGATGAGAATGCCGATGGCCGCCGCGACGATGATGCCGGTGGAGATCGTGGACTCGATTCCCGTCAACAGCTCGAGGGACTGGCCGGCGCCGCCAACGATGCCGCCCAAGCCAAACAGGCCAATGCCGAAGCTGGCCGTGGCGAGCCAGATGGGCCAGCCGACGGGGCCTCTTGGCCCCATGATCCGACCCGGCACGCGGTTGAGGGCACGCATGTAGGTGTCGCCGGTGGTGATGCAGTAGCGGGCGATCTCCGCCTGCACCACGGACTTGCTCCAGCACGACACCAGCACCCACCAGAGCAGGACAAAGCCGGCGTTTGCGCCGAGGCCCGCGGTCATGATGACCTCGCCGGAGCCAACGATGGAGCCGGCGACGATCACGCTCGGCCCCAGGTGCTTGAAGCGACCAACGAGATTGGTGGGCGGCGCCAGCGATTCCCCTTCGGCCTGGGTATAGGGGTCGATTTCGCGCTGCTGCGCGGTTTCCGCCATGTCAGTAGGCATACTGGTCAACACGGGCTTGGGCTTGGGAGATGCCCTTGCCACGTACGACCTCGGGGTCGAGCCAACGGTCGATGGCGTCTGCCTCGTAGCCAAAGCCGAGGTTGCGGTCCAGCACCTGGTCGCGGCTCAGCCACTCGCCGTCATAGCGCACCGGGAAGCCCTGGCCGCTCAGTTCATAGGCGTAAAGACGACAAAGCGTGTCGCCTTCGTCGTAGTCGCCGACCCAGGTGAGCCACGGCGCCTCGATCTTCAGCCGTTCGCGGGTGGCGGCGTGTGCCGAGGCGATGTAGTTGCCGAGGTCCCAATCGGGAATCGCGCGCTCGTGGAAGGTAGGGCCGCCGGGCAGCTTGCCATCGTGGAAGAGATAGGTGTCGCCGTTCTGCAGCAGCACGCGGGCATTGGCGATGGGCTTGTCGCTGTGCGTCGCCATGAGCCGCTTGCCAGACTCCGAGAGCGCATTGAAAGCGGCATCGGTGTAGGGGTAGTAGCCGGTGGCCGGGGGATGGCTCGCGGCGGCGTATTTGTTGAAGAAGCCGATGCGGTGTCGCTTGGAGCGATTCGGCGCCGCCTTGTGCCAGCAGTGCATGTTCATCAGCAAGAGGTCGCCACGCTTAAGCTCGGGGTCGATGAAGCTGTCTTCGTCGGGACGGATGGCGGGGTTCACCTCCAGCGTGCGACCACCGCGGTCGTGGATGCGCTCGAGCCGGTGTGATCCGGGCGCGACGAAGAGCTGCCCGGCGTCGGCGTCGAAGTCGTCGAGCGGCACGATGGTGAAGAGCCAGTTCATCGACGACCCCACGGGGCGCCAGCGCTTGTAGTCGTTGTGCATCGGAATGCCGGGGCCGTCAGGGGTGCGGTCATAGACCACGAACGCGGTGAGGACAGGATCGTCTTCGAGCAACGTGGCGGCGGATTCCACCACGGTCGGGTGTTCGGCAACGAAGGCGAGGTCTGGATCGGCCATGCAGCTTTCGGCGAGGGTGTAGCGACCCGGTTCCGGATACACCCCTGGCACCGGTCCGTGCAGCGGCGGATGGCGCTTGAACGCCGTGGCGAAGCGCTCGATTTCCTGGTCGTCGAGCGCGCCGCGCACCACTGTGAAGCCGTCGCGCACATACTGCGCCACCTGCGCTGCCGTGAGCATCGCTTGTCCCCTCCGTCCGGTCGCCACGCACGGTAAGTCGCGGCGGCAGCGTGCAGTATCGGGCTTTGCGGCCCGAAACTCCAATGGCGCTTACTGCTGGTGCGAGTGCACCCTTGCGGGCGCGTCGGCAGTTCGCTGGCGCGAACTGCCAGGCTTCGTTCGCGTTCGCTCGCAGCTACGTGAAGCCATACACTTCGCGCTCCTTGTCGGTGCGGACGACTGCCGTTGGCATTTGCAAATTCTGCGGTAGTTTCTACGCCACGTCGCGCCGCGGCACTCGGCACGCTGACGCTGCTTTACTTCTTCAACTTCGTTGATCGGCAGATCATTGCGATCCTGGTGGAGCCCATCAAGGCGGACCTTGGGCTTGCGGATTGGCAGCTTGGCGTGGTGTCCGGGGTCGCGTTCGCCGCGCTATACGCAACGCTCGGCATCCCCATCGCTCGGCTTGCAGACCGGGCGCATCGGGTCAACATCATCGCCGTGGCGGTGGCGCTGTGGAGCGCGATGACGGCGGTCTGCGGCCTTGCGCAGAACTTCGTGCATCTGGTGCTGGCACGGGTGGGAGTGGGCGTGGGCGAGGCGGGTCTGACGCCACCAGCGCACTCCCTGATCGCCGACATGTACCCGGAGCGGCAACGCGCAACGGCGCTGGCCATCTATCAGCTTGGAGTCCCGACCGGGGCCCTGTTCGGTCTTCTCGCCGGCGGCTTGATCGCCGAGGCGTGGGGCTGGCGGGTCGCGTTCATTGCCGTGGGGCTTCCCGGCATACTGCTTGCGCTCGTGGCCAAGTGGGTAATCCCCGAGCCGCGGACGATGGGTGGCTTGATGCCGAGCGGCGCCGGACAGCCTCCTTTTTTCGAGTCCCTTGGGCTCCTCTGGCGCATTCGCACCTTCCGCCAGCTCGTGCTCGGCTTCGCCCTCGTTTCCTTCGTCACGTTCGGCTACAACGCATGGCTGCCAGCGCGCTTGGGTGGGATGCCCGGCGTCGGGCCGGCGGTCATCG
>VXPR01000012.1 GCA_009839405.1 Gammaproteobacteria bacterium | reverse complement strand
TCGGAGAGGTGTACACGAGACAGGAGTTGTCTCAGGCCGACGTTTGGAACGACCCGAGGCGGGCCAGCGCGCTTGGGAAGGAACGGGCTGCCTTGGAAGAGGTGGTAAGCGGTCTCGGCAATGTGCAGGGACAGCTTGACGATCTTGGGGAGCTTGCCGAGCTTGCGGCGGGGGAGAGTGACGGAGATACGCTTGATCTGATCGGTGCCGATCTCGCAGACGTGGAGGCGCATCTGACGCGCCTTGACTGGCGGCGCATGTTCGATGGCGAGCTTGACGAGGCTGGTGCCTATCTTGATGTTCAGGCTGGCGCTGGCGGGACTGAGGCGCAGGATTGGGCGGAGATGCTGCTCAGGATGTATCTGCGCTGGGGCGAGCAGCAAGGGTTTGGTGCTGATGTGATCGAGGTGTCCGAAGGCGAAGTCGCCGGCATCAAGAGCGCGTCCGTGCAGTTCTCTGGCGACAATGCCTATGGCTGGCTCAGAACGGAAACCGGCGTGCATCGGCTGGTGCGCAAGTCGCCGTTCGACGCCGGCAATCGCCGCCATACTTCCTTTGCTTCTGTGTTCGTGTCGGCGGAAATCGATGACGACATCGAGATCGAGATCGACCCCTCCGAGGTTCGCGTCGACACCTACCGCGCGAGCGGCGCCGGAGGCCAGCACGTCAACCGCACAGACTCCGCAGTTCGCCTGACCCACCTGCCCACCAACGTCGTTGTGCAGTGCCAGAGCGAACGCTCGCAGCACCAGAACAAAGACCGCGCATTCAAGCAGTTGCGCGCCAAGCTGCATGAGCTCGAACTGCAGAAGCGGCGAGTGGAGCAACAGGCTGTTGAGGACGCCAAGTCCGACATCGGCTGGGGCAGCCAGATCCGCTCCTACGTCCTTGATCAATCCCGGGTGAAAGACCTTCGCACTGGCATTGAACGCAGCGACCCCGGCAAGGTGCTCGACGGCGACCTCACCGAATTCATGGAAGCAAGCCTCAAGGCCGGGCTGTGAGCGAGGACGCGCGGCAAGGTGGCGAGACCGGCATTGTTGCTGCTCGGCGGGAAAAGCTAGAGCGCTTGCGGGGCCGGGGGCAGGCGTATCCCAACGATTGGCGGCGGGAGCATCTCGCCCGGGAACTGATCGACGCCCACGGCGAACGAAGCAAGGAAGAGCTCGAAGAGTCGGGCGACGATACCGCCGTGGCTGGCCGAATCATGCTGCGACGCGTGATGGGGAAGGCCAGTTTCCTCACCATCGAGGACGTGAGCGGCCGCATCCAGTGCTATGTGCGGCGCGATGACGTAGGCGAGGCGGCCTATGAGGACTTCCGCGAGCTTTGGGACATCGGCGATGTTGTCGGCATCGCCGGCACCATGATGAAGACGGGGCGTGGCGAACTTACGGTCCATGCGCGGGAGATTCGGTTGCTGGCAAAGGCGCTCCACCCGCTGCCGGAGAAGTATCACGGCCTTGCCGACACCGAACTCCGCCACCGCAACCGCCACATCGACCTCATCATGAATGAGGACTCGCGCCGGGTGTTCCGACTGCGTTCGGCCTTGGTTCGGGAGATGCGGGTGTTCTTCGACGAGCGTGGCTATCTCGAAGTCGAAACGCCGATGATGCACCCGATTCCGGGCGGTGCCACGGCGCGGCCTTTCGTGACGCACCACAACACGCTCGATATGGAGCTTTTTCTGCGGGTCGCGCCGGAGCTTTACCTCAAGCGCTTGGTGGTGGGCGGTTTCGAGCGTGTCTACGAGATCAACCGGTGTTTCCGCAACGAGGGCCTCACGCCACGCCACAACCCGGAGTTCACCACCATCGAGTTCTATCAGGCGTACGCCGACTATGCGGATCTGGTTGAACTGACCGAGTCGCTGCTGCACCGGTTGGTAGAGCGACTTCGGGCGCAAGGGCTCATGACTACGGAGGTGGAGTGGGGCGGCGAGCCAGTGCGCCTGGACGAGCCGTTCCGCCGGATGACCATGCTGGATGCGGTTGCCGCGGAGACAGGCGTAGAACCAGATGCCCTCAAGGACATCGAGCGCGTGCGAGCCCTGTTTGGCAACGAGGAAGCTCCGTCCGACTGGGGCTGGGGCCGCCTTCTGATGGAGCTTTTCGAGCGTCGGGTGGAAGCGAAACTCATCCAGCCCACCTTCATCACCGGCTACCCAAGCGAAGTCTCGCCCCTTGCCCGGCGCAGCGACGACAACCCGGACTTGGTGGATCGCTTCGAGCTTTTCATCGCTGGCCGCGAGGTGGCCAATGGCTTCAGCGAACTGAACGACCCGGACGACCAGGCGCAGCGCTTCCGCGATCAGGTTGCGCTCAAGGATCGGGGCGACCTGGAAGCGATGCACTTCGACGCCGACTACATCCGCGCCTTGGAGTACGCCATGCCGCCAGCCGCAGGGGAGGGCCTCGGCATCGATCGCCTTGCGATGCTGCTCTCCGGCGCACCGAGCATCCGCGACGTGCTGCTGTTCCCCACCATGCGGCCGGTAGGCGAGGCGTCGTGAGCGACGCCGATCGCATTGCGCTGACCGACTCGTGGAAGGCGGCACTGCTCGGTGAGTTCCAGGCCCCGTACATGCGCAAGCTGCGCGAGTTTCTGCTGGCGGAGAAGCGCGCCCGCAAGATCGTCCATCCGAAGGGTGGGGACATCTTCGCGGCGCTGAACGCAACGCCGCTTGATCAGGTCAAGGTGGTCATCATCGGCCAGGACCCGTATCACGGCCCCGGTCAGGCGCATGGCCTGTGCTTCTCGGTGCCACCGGGCGTGGCCGCGCCGCCATCGCTCGTGAACATCTTTCAGGAGATCAACGCCGACATGTCCAATGACGACGTGCCGGCGGGCCGCACGGGCGGTTCCGTGCCGGTCGGCCGCGGCTGTCTTGCGCCGTGGGCGCGGCAAGGCGTGTTGCTGCTGAACTCGGTGCTGACGGTGGCGCAGCACCGCGCCGGGTCGCATCGCGGCCAAGGCTGGGAGACGTTCACGGACCGCATCGTTGAGGTGGTGAATCGCGAACGGGAGAACGTGGTGTTCCTGCTCTGGGGCGCGTATGCGAAGAAGAAAGGAGCGCAGGTGAGTTCGTCACGGCACTTGGTGCTCACGGCGCCGCATCCTTCACCGCTGTCGGCGAGCGGCTTCTTCGGCTGCCGCCATTTCTCGCAGGCGAACCGCTATCTGGTGGATCATGGCGCAATGCCGATCAACTGGTTCGACGTGGAGTAGCCCCGTGGGGCCGATGGTTCGACGTGAATGGAATCGTAGGCGCCGCTCGCGCCCAGCGGTTTGACGCGCAACACGCTTAGGGGCGGCATGCGTCGCCCTTGTTGAGGAGAGTCGCAAGATGGAAGTGAGCAACGGCGAAGAAAGACTGGGCATGTTCGTGAACGGCAACCCCGTGCCGTCCTTGGGCGAAGCGATTCCGGTAACCAATCCGGCGACGCAAGAGGTGCTTTGCCAAGTGCCGTTTGCCACGCCGGCCGAGTTGGATCAAGCGGTTCGGGGGGCGGCGAGGGCGTTCGAGTCATGGCGCGACGTGCCGGTGCCGGAACGGGCCCGGCTGATGCTCAAGTATCAGGA
>VXPR01000517.1:2294-3591 GCA_009839405.1 Gammaproteobacteria bacterium | reverse complement strand
CGTTGGGGAAGATTCCTCCGCGGATGTCGACTTCGCCGTCGTCGGCACGGGCAGCCAGATTGACATCGCCTTGGCGGCAACCGCCATGGGCAAGCCCGTCGAGTACCTCTACGAGCGCAATCCGGCACTCAAACGCTGGGCAACACATCCATCCGGACCGCACCGTTTGATCGTCGATGCGGCCGACAGGCAGGCGGCCATCGACGCTATCGAAGGCCTCGGCGACCAGCGTCTGCGCTGGCAACGTGTCCGGGTCGAAGCCAACGACACCCTAGGCCACTTCGCGCTCCGTTTCGGTACCGACGTGGCCACGCTACGGCAAATGAACGGTCTGCCCACCACGTTGATCCGGACCGGCGACGAGTTGCTGGTCCCCGTGGCAGGGATCGCGCGACGGGCGGGCAGCGACATCTATGGGCAGCGAAATTCGGGCGCTAAGGACGGGTCTGCGTTTGTCTACATCGTCCGCGCCGGAGACTCGATCTGGCGCATCGCGCGCCGCCTCGGGGTGACCCGCAAGGCCCTGATGCAAGCCAACGGGGTCGGCCCGCGCGACATCCTGCGCATAGGCCAGCGGCTAGCAGTCCCGTAGCGGACGGTGCGCGCTGGCAGCGGGGGTCCCGAGTTCTAGCGGGGCTCCGCCCCAGCAAGGCGCACGGACGCCCAACGGCCAGAAACTTCGCTCAACCGTACAGATGAACCGCGGTCGAGAAAACCAGCGGGGCTCCGCCCCATCGAGGTGCGCGGCGTCCCCGCCCGCAACAGATGCCGCACGTGGCCCGAATGCGGACGTGGACGTCCGCGTTCCGTTAAGGTTCGCTGCATCGTCACCACCAAACTTAGCTCAACCGTCAAGTTCGGACCTGCCCAAGAACGCTAGGGCAGCTCCGTCACGCTGAGATCGATCGCATCGATCGACGCATCGAGCCGCAGCGACTTGAGCAACGCGGCGTAGTCCCGCTCGGCGTTCAGTTGGCCCAAGGACGTCGCCAGCGTCGCCCGATCCGCCTCCGTGACCGCGGCGAAGTCGCCGAGTGAGACCTTGGACAGCAGGACCAAGGCGCGCGAGCCGTCGGCCAGGATCGCTACTTCGGCTTCGCGATCGCCGGGAACCGGCGCGGCCATCTCGAACGCCGTCTGGAGAATCTCCGGGGCCACGTCGCTCGACGTCAATTGCACGCCGTCCGCAGTCTGCCACTCGACCCCCAGCCGGGTCGCCACGGCGGCCGGCGTGTCGCCGGCGGCGGGGGCGGTGCGCGCGTCGGATGCCGGAGCGTGCGCCCGCGCGGTGGGGTGG
>VXPR01000517.1:0-2284 GCA_009839405.1 Gammaproteobacteria bacterium | reverse complement strand
CTCGATGGCTTCGAGGCGCTTGAGCGTGGTGCGGATCTCTTCGCGTACGTCGTCGAGTGGCTTTTCGGTGGCGGGGTGGCGGTTGCTGAGTCGGGCGACCAGGATGCTGTCGTCCGCCGCTTGAACCGCGCGGCTGTTGAATCCTTCCAGCAGAACCTCGTCGCTGAACCACTCGTCGCGCACTACCCGGTCAGCGAGGGGACCTTCAAGGCTGCTTCGCGTCACACCGGGGACGCTCTCAACGGCGAGATCGAAGGTTTCGACCAAGCCGTCGAGCGAGTCGCCCTGCTCGAAGGCGATCGTGTCCATCTCCCGGCGGGCTTCGTCGAAGCGACGCTGGACCTCGTCGCGCCGCAAATCGGCGACGATCTCGTCACGTCGATCGGCCAGCGAGGGCACCTCCGTCGCCTCTATGGCGATCAACTTGATCAAATGCACGCCGAACTCGGTCTCCACGGGTTCCGAGACTTCACCCGGCTCGAGGGCCCAGAGAGCCGTCTCGCACGGGGCCGGGAAGACGCCCTTGCCCGATGCGCCGAGATCGCCACCGTCGGGCGCCGTCGCAGGGTCTTCGGAGAGGTCGCGCGCCAGGTCATCGAAACTGGCGCCGTCGAGAATCTCCTGACGTGCCGCGTCGAGCCGGTCACGCGCCTCCGCCACGCTCCGGTCGGCGGTCTCGAGGAGAATGTGCGCCGCCCGCCGCCGGGGTTCCTCGAGGCCGGCCACCTCGTCCCGATAGGCCAACTCGACGTCGTCCTCCGCGATCTCGATGTCGGCATCGAAACGGTCTCGGGACAGGCGCACGTAGTCGAAATCGAAACGCTCCTCTGTCATGTACTCGTCGAGGTATGTGCCATAGCGCTCCTCGACCGCGGAATCCTCGACCGCGACGTCCTCGGCGAGTCGGTCGACGTCGAACTCAAGCCAGGCGATGTCGCGTCCCTGCAACTGGACGGCCGCCGTGCGCCGCAGCTCCCGGGCCGTGGCAAAGGCCGTTTCGCGGTACGCGGCATTGACCTGCGCACGGATTTCCTCGGCCGTGCGCATGGCCTGGAATGTCGCCGGCGTATAGCCGAGCTCGGCCAAGCGGCTGCGATACAGGGCGTCGTCGTAGCCACCGGCGGCCGCAAAGGAAGCCCGGATCCTCGCCAGCACGGCATCTGCGTCCATCGACAGACCCATGTCGGCCGCCGACTGGCCGAGGAGCGTCTGGTTGACGAGCTGATCGAGGACGACGCGTCGGTTGACAACGGTCTCGAGCAGTTCCTCCGGGACATCGCCGTACTGCCCCCGGTACAGGGACTGCTGACGCGACGTCTCGAGGTCCAACGCCCGCTGTGTGATGTCGTCGCCGTTGACGGTTGCCACAACCGGCTCGGATCCCGAGAAAAGGCCGATCGAGCCGAAGCCGAACACGGCCAACACGAAGACGATCAAGCCGACGAGAATCTTGGCGGCGATGCCTTGCGCGCCGGCGCGCATTTTTTGCAGCACGTTGAGCCGATCCGGTTACTTCCCAAGTGAGCGACATTATCGCGCACATCGGCTGATCGCGTCAGGTGGCGCGGCATCGAACCGCCTGCCGCCACAGCACGGCAAGCGCCCGCCCCTTCCCGTTCCCGAGTATCCGCCACGGGTCCAAAAGCGCCTCAGGCCGGCGTTCCACGATCGACGGCCGGTGGGCCCTGCCCGCACCCGCCAAGGTCCGACGGCCTAAGACCTAATTCATCTGCAGAGTTGAACCGCGGGCGGGAGGACTAGCGGGGCTGCTCCCCATCCAGCACCCCAAGTTCCGACGGCCAGAGAAACTCGCTCAACTGCAGAGTTGAACGGCGTCAGGAGGACTAGTTGAGCGCGTCCTTGAGTGCCTTGCCAGGCTTGAACGCCGCCACCTTGGAGGCCGCGATCTCCATGGTTTCACCGGTCTGCGGATTGCGGCCGGTTCGCGATCCGCGTTCACGCACCAGGAAGGTGCCGAAGCCGATCAATGCAACCGGTTCGCCGTCACACAGTGACCGCGTTACCGCATTCAGCGTCGCGTCGACCGCCCTCGCGGCGGCGGACTTCGAGATGTCCGCCTCTTCGGCGACGTTAGCGACGAGTTCAGATTTGTTCATTGTTCCATCCTGCAGTCAGCGCAAGGCCAAGTCGCATGCCGCCCGAGGTTCTATGACCCAAGCCTTGCAGAGTACGGGTTCGCGGCGCACCTAGTTCAGTCATATTAAAGGCACCGGCAGCGACACTGTCAATGGAAATGACGCGCTGCCGCGCACGTCAGTGAGCG
>VXPR01000128.1 GCA_009839405.1 Gammaproteobacteria bacterium | reverse complement strand
GACGCCGAAGGCCGCATCACTGCTGGGCGGGCCCGCTTCACCACCTGCAGCCGCGACGGCCAGCGGCCGGTGAGCGGCGGTTCGTTGCGGCCGGGCGTGTTCCCGGCCGGCGTCCTCGACAACTGCCGCTACGAACAGACGGCGCTTGAGTGGAGGACGCCCTGTGGGCCTTGGCGCGCGCCTGGATCGAACGTGTTCGGCTTCGTCGAGCAGAGTTTTATCCACGAACTCGCGGTTGCCGCCGGCCGGGATCACCTGGAAGTGCTCTTGGAGATGTTCGGCGAGCCGCGCTGGCTGGCGGAAGGCAACCCGCGCGCGCTGCACACCGGTCGTGCCGCCGGAGTCGTGAAGCTGGCGGCTGAGAAGGCGGGCTGGGGCCGCGAGATGCCGGAAGGCAGGGCACTCGGCCTCGCGTTCTACTTCAGCCACGCGGGTCACATCGCCGAAGTGGCGGATGTGAGTGTGGCCGCGGGCCGCCAGATCACGGTGCATCGAGTAACGGCCGCCGCAGACGTGGGCCCGATCATCAACCTGAGCGGCGCCGAGAACCAGGTACAAGGCTCCATCGTCGATGGCCTTTCGACCATGCTCGGCCAGTCGGTGACGTTCGAGAAGGGTCGCGTGGAACAGTCGAACTTCGACGCCTACCCGATGCTGCGCATGGCCAACACCCCGGCGATAGAGGTGCATTTCATCGAAAGCGACTACCCACCCACCGGCCTCGGCGAACCGGCCCTGCCGCCGCTGG
This sequence comes from Gammaproteobacteria bacterium, assembly GCA_009839405.1. Classification (GTDB taxonomy): domain Bacteria; phylum Pseudomonadota; class Gammaproteobacteria; order Pseudomonadales; family Azotimanducaceae; genus VXYL01. The sequence continues at coordinate 2,852 of VXPR01000128.1, read as the reverse complement.
CGCCAGCGGTGTGCAACGCGATCTTCACCGCCACCGGGCACCGCATTCGCACGATGCCCATTGCGAACGAGGGGTACTCAATCGCCTAAGCGGATGCGCCGTAGGGGACGGGACAGCCTGTCCCCTACGGAACGCGGGCCGATGCTTCCCTGGCCTGGAGGAACAGCATCCGCGCCAACATGGCCAAGAGGGCGATGCAGCCGGTGGCGGCGGTGGCGACCACCCACGGCAGCGGCTTCATGCCGAGGCGGCGCGCTTCCGGGACTAGGAATGCGAGGGCGACGCCGACGGCGATCAAGAGGTCGATGAAGATCTGATTTGACCAGAGACTGCGACTGATTTCCTGCCAGATGGCGATCACTCCCTCGTCAGCGAGGGCGTACAGGGTCCACGCGAGAAACGCGACGCAAATCGTCGCGGGGAACATCCATGCGCTGGCGTGAGGTGCGGACTCCGAGCGGGGTGGGGCGACTGCCACCGTGAGAGCGAAGGCGAAGAAGGCAAGGGCGGCGAGAATCGGCGCGGCTGTGGTGAGGGACATGGAATCTCCAATGGCTTGTGGGTGGGGTCGCGCTGCGACTTGCACAGCGCCTGCCGCTGTCCTCTGGAGGGCGGGACGCTCCCTCCAGAATCAAGGACGTGACATTAAACAAACAGCCGAGAGACGCTCTCGCCCGAGTGGATGGCGTAGATGGCGTCGGCGAACAGCTTTGCGACGGAAACCGTCGAGATCCACTCCATCCTCTGGCCGCTTGGCGTGGGAATGGTGTTGGTGACCACGAGTCGTTCGATGGGGGAGTCGGCGAGGCGTTCGTAGGCGTGGCCGCTCAGCACCGGGTGGACGGCGGCGGCCTCGATGCGCTGGGCGCCCTGTTCGAGCAGGAACTGGGCGGCGGCGATCATGGTGCCGCCGCTGGTGATCTCATCGTCGACGAGCAGGGCATTGCGACCGGCAACATCGCCGATCAGGCCCACCGCCTTGGCGTTTTCCGAGTCGTCCGGGCGGCGCTTGTCGATGATCGCGATTGGGGCGCCCAGGCGATTGGCGTAGTCCTCGAGGTCCTTCGCCTCGCCCACGTCGCTTGCCACCAGCACGCTGTCGCCGAGCTCGCTGGTGCTGCGCAGCTCGTTGCAGACGATGGGCGTCGCGTTCAGCTGATCTACCGGGATCCGGAAGAAACCCGCGACCTGCGGCGAGTGCAGGTTCATCGTCAGCACGCGGTCGGCACCTGCGGTTTCGAGCAGGTCCGCCATCAGCCGCGCCGTGATGGAGATGCGCGGGCGATCCTTCTTGTCTGAACGCGCGTAGGGAAAGTAAGGCAACACGGCGGTGATCCGCCGGGCGGAGGCGTGCTTCAGTGCGTCGATGGCGATCAGGAGTTCCATGATGTGGTCGGACAGCGGCGGGCAGGAGGTCTGGATGACGAAGACATCGGACTCGCGCACATTCTCCTGACACTGAAACAGGATGTTCTCGTTGCCGAAGCGGATGATCTCGGTGGCTGCGGGCTTGACGCCCAGATGCGCGCAGATTTCCCCGGCCAGCGCAGGGTGCGAGGAAAGGGCGATGACACTAATATCGTTGGCCATGGCGTGCGAGGTGGTTCCCGTTCGGCGATTTCGGCAATTTTGGTGGCGATGCTTGGCCGTTCGCAACCAGCATGTGTGTGTCCCCGTAGGGGCACGGCTTGTCCCTACCTGTGTCCGGGGTTCGTTCTAACGGTGGGCGAGTCGGTGACAGTCAGGCGCATGGTCCACGGCACCGAGGTGTTCGGCGTCGACATGGACGAATGTACCCGCTGCGGTCATTACCATGGGCCTCTGGACATCATCGCACTGCGCTTTCGCTGCTGCGAGCGCTGGTATCCCTGCATCGATTGCCACCGCGAACTCGCCGGACACCCGGCCGAGGTGTGGTCGCTGGCCGAGCGCGACGAACAGGCCGTGCTGTGCGGCGCCTGCGGCCAACGGCTGACCGTGCGGGAGTACCTGAACTGCGATTCGGTCTGCCCGTCCTGCGCCGCTTCGTTCAATCCAGGCTGCGCCCTGCATTATCACCTCTACTTCGAGATGGACTAGCCCGTGGCCGACCAGACGAGTGCACCGGGCCGCTTGGCGGTTGACATCGGCGGCACCTTCACCGATGTCGTGCTGGACCTCCGGGGCAAGCGCACCACCACCAAGGTGCTCACCACCTCGGATGCGCCGGCGGATGGCGTGTTAACGGGGCTCGGGCGCGTGCTCGCTCTCGCCGGCGCGACTCCGGCCGACGTGGCGGTGGTGCTGCACGGCACGACCTTGGCCACGAATGCCCTCATCGAAAGGCGGGGCGCGAAGACGGCGCTCGTAACCACCGCAGGCCACCGCGACGTGCTGGAGATGGCCTTCGAAAACCGCTTCGAGCAATACGACATCAACATCGGCCGACCGGCGCCGCTGGTGCCGCGCCGTCTGCGCCTGACGGTGCCCGAGCGCATGAACGCCGCCGGCGAGGCATTGGTGCCGCTCGATGTCGGTGCGGTGGGTGAGGTGGCGCGGGTGCTCGCGCGAGAAGGCGTGGAAAGCGTCGCGGTGGGGTTCCTGCACGGCTACGCCAACCCGGAGCATGAGCTGCGCACGCGAGACGAACTGACGCGTGCATTGCCCGGGCTGTCGATCACTTTGGCTTCCGGCGTGTGCCCGGAAATCCGCGAGTTCGAGCGCTTCTCCACAGCCTGCGCCAATGCTTACGTGCGCCCGTTGATGTCACGCTACCTCAAGGACTTGGAGAGTCGCCTTGCGGCGTTGGGCGTGAACTGCCCGTTTCTGATGATGACCTCCGGCGGTGGCCTGAGTGGGGTGGCGGGGGCGCG
>VXPR01000113.1 GCA_009839405.1 Gammaproteobacteria bacterium | reverse complement strand
CGCGCCACCGACCTGCGCACCGCCTGGCGCGGCAACGACGCCCAGTACAACGGCGTGCTGTCACGCCGCGACTGGCTGCGCGCCGGCAACGAGGGCGTGACGAGCTTCGACCCGGCCGATCGCTGGCTCACCAGGCTTGACCATCGAGGACAGTTCGGCGCCCTGAGCACGCTCGTCAACTACGCCAAGGCGAGCGACCGCGACTATCTCGCCGATTTCGGCTACGGCGCTGGCCCCGACCTCGAGTTCGCGAGCCAAGTGACCCTGCCGAGCCGCGCCGAAGCGCGCTACCGGCGCGGTGGCTGGGACGCACGAGTCTGGGCACAGAGCTTCCAGCCCCTCACGGAACGGCCAGCACCTTGGCGCCGCATGCCCGAAGCAAACGTTGTGTATCGCGGCCGGCTGGCTGGCCCACTGGAATGGTCGCTGGCAAGCGTCTGGTCCTGGTTCGACCGCGACCATGCCGAACTCGCCACGCCGTCTCTCGCCGGCCGTCGCCTGCATGTCGAACCCGGCGCCCGGTTGCGGCTCGCCCGCCCGTTCGGATTCTTGACCCTGGGCGCCGCCTACCGCTACACCGAGTGGCACCTCGATCACGCCCACCGCGACGCCACGCCGCACCGCGCCCTTGCCCGCGCCAGCATCGACGGCGGCCTCTTCTTCGAGCGCCCGCTCGGCGCAGGCTGGATGCAGACCCTCGAACCGCGAGTCGCCTACTTCCGCCAGGAACACGCCGAGCAGGACCATCTACCGAGGTTCGACGCCGCCGCTCTCACCTTTGGCTACGACCAACTGTTCCGCACGGACCGCTTCGCGGGCCTCGATCGCATCGGCGACGCGCACCACGTCTCCGCCGGGGTCGTCAGTCGCATGCTCCAGGCCGAACGCGGGGCCGAGCGCCTCGTCGCCCGCGTCGGCGCCATCGCCTGGCTCGACGACCGCCGTGTGACGCTGAACGGCAAATCCGGCGCGAACGAAACCCGCCCCGCCGCCTTCGCCGGCGACCTGACCGGCCACATCGGCCCCGTGCGCATCACCGGTACGGCCGCCTGGGACACCGACGGCCGCCGCCTCGACGAAGCTGGCCTCGTTGCCACGACTCGCTCCGAGTCCGGCCGCATCGTGAGTTTCGGCTATCGCCGCCGCGCCGCCATCGACGTGGACCAGACCGACATCGGCATCTACGCCCCCGTCACCCATCGCCTCAGCATCTTCGGCCGATGGAACCATGACTGGCAAAACGGTCAAATGGTGGAAGGATTCGCCGGCTTTGGCTGGCGCGGCTGCTGCGTCGAAGTGAAGCTCTTGTGGCGGCGCTTGATCGACGCCCCAAGACACCCATCCTTCGGCAACGCGGGAACACCCCTCCAAGCCACCGGGGCTCCCGATGCAACGCCAGAAGACCGAGTGATGCTCCAAGTGTCCCTGAGCGGCCTCGCCGGCTTCGGCCGCCGCATAGAATCGCACTTGGAACGCGGCGTCCGAGGCTACCGCCGCACGCCGTAGGGAAGTGCCTTAAGCGCCTCACCAAGGCGATCCGGCCTTACCTCCCACTCCACAACCCGGTAACCTTTCCAAAGCCCAGACAAACGGTGAGCAACTTGCACAAGCATCTGACAAGCAACGCGCGATGGCGGAACCGCCCCGTGGCAACTCTGGCCCTTGCGGCGGCCCTCAGCATCGCCGCGCCGGCATGGCCCGCCCAGGTGTGCGTCGAGGGCATTGCCGCAATCGTCAACGAGGATGTAGTGCTCGCCAGCGAAGTGGCGCGTCGCCTTGCCCTCTTCGAGGAGCGGATGCGCGCCCAAGGGCAGGACGAAATGCCGGAACGCGACGCCATTCTCAGCCAGATCCTCGAGCAACTCGTCATGGAGAACCTCCAGTTGCAGGAGGCCAAGGCGCGCGGCATCGAAATCGAGGACGAGGCTCTCACCGACTCGGTGCAGGCCTATTCCGAGCAGCAAGGGCTTACGCTCGACCAGTTCCGCGAGCAGCTAGCCGCCAGCGGCATGAGCTACCGCGAGTTCCGCGACGAGGTGCGCCGGGAACTCACCCTGCAGCGCGTGCAGCAAAACGTCGTCAACCGCCGCGTCTACCTCACCGAGCAAGACGTGGAGTCGCTCATCGCCTCGCCCTTCTTCCGCGACTACATCTCCGACGAATACCGCATCGGCCACATCCTGCTGCAAGTGAGCCAGAACGCCACCCCAGAGACGACCCTCGAAGCCACCCGCACAGCCGACGACATCGTGCGCCAGCTGCGCGAAGGCGCAGACTTCGCCCGCATGGCCGTGGAACATTCCGCCGCCAGCACCGCCCTCGAAGGCGGCGACCTCGGCTGGCGCAAGGCAAGCCAGATTCCAGGTTTGTTTGCCGAAGCGGTGCTTGCGCTCGAAGTCGGCGAGACCGCCGATCCGGTGCGTGCCTCGTCCGGCTTCCACATCGTGCAACTCGTGGCCAAGCGCGGCGCATCGCAAAGGCGCGAACAGCAAACCCTCGCCCGCCACATCCTGCTCAAGCCCTCCACCATCCGCTCCGAGGAGCAAACGGTCGAAGCGATCTGGGACCTCCACGCCCGCATCGTCGCCGGTGAGGATTTCGCCGACCTCGCCCGCGAACACTCCAACGACCCCGGCAGCGCCCTCGCCGGCGGCGAACTGGGCTGGGCACCAGCCACCAACTACGTCGACCGCTTCCGCGAAGTGCTCGATGGCAGCCAGCTCGGCGACCTTTCCGAACCCTTCCAGACCGAACACGGCTGGCACATCCTCGAAGTGCTGGGCCGTCGCGAGGAGGACATGAGCAAGGAAGCCCGCACCGACATCGCCGCCCGCGTGCTGCACCAGCGCCGCTTCGAGGAAAAGCTGCAAGAGTGGCAATCGGAACTGCGCGACGAGGCCTTCGTGAAGACCATGGGTGGCTGCGGCGAAACCGCCGGTTGAACGATTCCCCTCGCTCACGGCGGCTGAGGCCCCGCAAGCGCTTCGGCCAACATTTCTTGGTCGACCAAGGGGTTGTGGAGCAGATTTTCGCAGCACTCAACCTTGCCGAAGACGACCACGTGATCGAGGTGGGCCCCGGCCACGGCGCCCTCACCGCTCGACTGCTCACCGAAGCCGCCAGCGTCGCCGCCATCGAGGTCGACCGCGACCTGGCGGCCCGCCTCACCGCCCGATTCCCCACACTGCAGCTTGAGGTTGCAGACGTCCTCCGCACGGACCTGGCCGAGTTCGCCCAACGCACGCGAGGCCATGCCGCCCACACCCGCATAGTCGGCAACCTCCCCTACAACATAGCCACGCCCCTGCTCGGCCAGCTGTTCGCCTTAGCGGCCTCGCCAAGTGCCACAACCGCCAACCCCGTCACCGACATCCACGTGATGCTCCAGCGCGAAGTCGCCGACCGTCTCACCGCTCGCCTTGGCAGCGCAGACTACGGCCGCCTGACCGTGATGGCCCAGTACCACTGCCACATCGAACGCCTGTTCGACGTTCACCGGACCAGCTTCCGACCCGCCCCGAAGGTGCGCTCCGCCTTCGTGCGCCTCCGCCCCCGCCCCAACCAACCCAACTGCGACTTGGACGCCCTCTCGCAAGTGCTCCGGACAGCAT
>VXPR01000326.1:1259-3615 GCA_009839405.1 Gammaproteobacteria bacterium | reverse complement strand
GGCGTAGCTCGTGGCCAGGGCGCGGAATGCCATAGGCTGGAACGCGCCGCCGCTCTGGCCAATCACGCCGTGGAACAGGCCCTGAGCCCGCGGACTTGCCTGCAACAGCGACATGCTGAGCGAACCGGCGGACTCGCCGAAGATCGTCACTTTGCCCGGATCACCGCCGAATCGCTCGACGTTGTCTCGCACCCATTCGAGCGCGGCGATCTGGTCGCGCAGCCCTTGGTTGCCCGACACTCCGGCGGGATTCTCGGCGCTGAGTTCGGGGTGCGCCACGAAGCCGAATGGACCGAGCCGGTAGTTGGCCGTCACCAGCACCACACCCTTCGACGTGAGCAACTCGCCCGGGTACCTATCGCCGGCCCCGGTCACCAACGCGCCGCCGTGAATCCACACCATCACCGGCAGGGCGTCGCCCTCGTGCTCGGCGCGGCTCCAGACGTTCACCGTCAGGCAGTCCTCGTCCATCTCGAAGCCTGTTTCGCCATAGAACTCGCCACCCTGTCCCTGCGGCTGCACGCACGAAGGCCCGGCCACCGTGGCATCCCGCACGCCTTCCCAGGGCGCAAGGGGCGCCGTGGGCGCCCAGCGCAGGTCACCGACCGGCGGCGCAGCGAAGGGAATGCCGTGGTATTGCTTGAGGCCGTCTTCGCCGATCATCCCGCGCACGACGCCACCCGTGACGGTCACCTCCGCGCCGATGGCTACCGGCGGCGGCTCCACCGGCGCGGCTTCCTGAGCGACCTGCTCCTGGCCACAACCAACCGTCAGCCACAAGGCCCCCACGGCGACTGCTGCCGCCAATTTGCTGCGCACCATCCGATGTCCCCTCCATTCGGTTTCGCGATGCATCGTACTGCAATCCTCAGCGCCGCTTGCGCGCCCTGAAGGGCGCGCGAAATTCGACAGGCTGTTAGGTGCGACAATGCGCGCCCCTCAAGCCCGCCAGCGGAGAACGCATGGACGATTTCGAGTTTCGGCCCGTCGTGGAAGACGAGCTGAAGGAGTTCCGTCGGGTCCTGCATTACGTCTTTGCCGAGACCCCGCAGCCGGCCGAGGAGCGACGTCCTGGCGACAACGAGCCTGCCGACGAAGCACCGGAGGAACTCGACGCTGCGCTCAAGCCGGAGTGGACGCTGGCCGCGTTCCACAAGGGCAAGATCGTCGCAAGTTCCGGTGGTTATCCATTCCGCATGAGGATGAACGGACGTGGCGTGGACGCGGACGGTGTCACCGCCGTTGGCACCTATCCCGGCTTTCGCCGCCGCGGGCTGGTGCGCCGGCTCATCACCGACCTCCTGCATCGCGCGCACGACAACGGCCAGCCGGCAGCGATCCTGTGGGCATCCATGGGCGCCATCTACCAGCGCTTCGGCTACGGACGCGGCAGCACGCAAGCCCGCTATCGCTTCGACCCTCGCCATTTCGACTTCCAGTTCGGGGAGCGCGCCGAGGGGTACACGCGGCTTCTTGACCTTGAGGCGGCCCGCCCGATCGTCACGGGGGTGTACCGGCGTTTCATAGAGGAGCGCAATCTCATGCTGCACCGCTCCGACGTGATGTGGGACATTGCGCTGCCGAAGAAGAAAGCGCCTTGGTGCGCCGTGCACTTCAACGCCGCCGACGAGCCGGTGGGCTATGTGACCTACACCACAGGCGGTGAGTTGTCCATGTTTGGCCCCTCCCAGCAGCTTACGGTGCAGGACTTCGTCTGGCTGGACATGACCGGCTATCGCGGGCTTTGGGAATTCCTCGTAGGGCACGATCTCGTGGGCCGCATCCTCTGGTGGCGGGCTTCGGAGGATGATCCGGCGCCGGAACTGCTGCTCGAACCCCGGCTGCTCGAACGCACCACCTACGACGGCATCTGGCTACGGGTCGTGGACGTTCGGGCGCTCTTGCAACAGCGGGGCTACGACACCGCCGGCGCGGCCACCATCGAGATGACGAGCGATCCCGAATGCCCGTGGAACGAAGGGGTCTGGCGCATCGAGTCCGACGGCCAGGAAAACGAGGCGCGTTCGGCAAGCGGGCAAACGCCTGACATCCGCACCGACCCACGCGGTCTCGCATCCCTCGTCTCCGGCCACACCAGCGCGTCGGAACTGACACGCTATGGCCGAATGGAAGTCACCGACACCAAGAAACTGCCGCAACTCGACGCGCTGTTCGCCACCCGCCACCGCCCCACCTGCATGAACGACTTCTAGGAGGGCGGACGCCCTCCCTCCAGACGGGCCGGACTTTTCGGAGGGAGGGCACCAAGAGCTTGCACCGCAGGAGCGGCGCGGAGGAGGTAAAAAGTAGGGGGGTGGTGGGGCTGGGGCCCCCCCCCCCGCGTTTGCGAGGGATT
>VXPR01000326.1:0-1249 GCA_009839405.1 Gammaproteobacteria bacterium | reverse complement strand
GTCTGTTCCACCGAACTCATGGTCATAGCGGCGCCGGACGGCGACGTGGAAATCACCTGCGGCGGCAGCCCCATGGGCGATGGCGTAACCAATGGCGGTGCCGTGGATCCGGGTCACGCGGAAGGAACGGCCATCGGCAAGCGCTACGTGAACGCCGACGGCAGCCTGGAAGTGCTCTGCGTCAAGGCGGGGGAAGGCTCGCTGGCGGCAGACGGCGACGCACTGGCCGTCAAGGACGCCAAGAAACTGCCCAAGACCGACTAGAAAGAGCTCGCCGCCGGGCTCCCCGGCGCCGTTCGCGAACTGCGCTTTGGGGAGGGCGCCAAGCGAGAAGTGAATACCACCATGCTTCTGGAGATGGCGGCCGATGCGTTTGGCGATCGGGTTGCCTTCGTCGACCCGGTGGCGGACTCGTCCATCACCTATGCCGAACTGCTCGCCGCCGCCCGCACCGCGGCGCAGGCGGTGCATGACTCGGGCGCCGAACGCCTCGCCATGCTCGATGTGTCGAATCTCGCGATACCCGTGGGGCTCTTCGCCGCCGGCTGGGCAGACGTGCCGTATGTGCCGCTCAACTATCGCCTCGCCGAAGCCGAGATCGACGCGCTGCTTGAGCGGATCACGCCGGCGTATCTCGTCACCGACATCACCCACATGACGGCCTTCGGCGAACGGCAAGGCGTTGCCCTCACCAGTCGAGGCGACTTTCTCGGCATGGCGCGGGGCGGTGGCGGCGACGAGGACTACCGCTCGATGGACCCGGAATCGGTGGGCGTTCTCCTCTTCACCAGTGGCACCACCGGCGCGCCCAAGGCCGCCGTGCTGCGCCACAAGCACCTCGTTTCCTACATCTTCAACTCCGTGGAGTTCGGTGCCGCGGACGAGGACGACGCCGCGCTGGTCTGCGTTCCGCCGTACCACGTCGCCGGCATCGGCGCGGTGTTGAGTTCGGTCTATTCCGGGCGCCGCGTGGTGCAGCTTGCCAACTTCAGCCCGGAGGCGTGGATCGAGATCGCCCGCACCGAGAAGATCACCACGGCCTTCGTTGTGCCGACCATGCTCGCCCGCATCGTCCACGCGCTCGAAGGGCAGGAAAGCGCCCACATGCCGCACCTTCAGTCGCTCTCCTACGGCGGCGGCAAGATGCCGCTGGCGGTGATCGAACGGGCGATGCAGCTCTTTCCCGAAACCGACTTCACCAATGCATACGGCCTCACCGAAACCAGTTCCACCATCACCGTGCTGGGTC
>VXPR01000321.1:605-3629 GCA_009839405.1 Gammaproteobacteria bacterium | reverse complement strand
TCGGCCTTCTGCGGGCTTGGCGCCCGGCCGTGGTCCGGCGCCGCGCGGAAGATGTCGTCCGTGATGGCGCGGTCGATCTCGCTCAAGCGCTGCTGGAAGCCGTCGATGAAGTCGTGCAGGCCATCGTCGATGACGTGCTCGATGTCCGTGGCTCCCAGGTCCAGGTTCAACAGCGCGATGCCCCGTTCGGCTGCCGCCCGCCGCCGTTTGGGCGTCTGCGCCGCCGCCAGCTGGCAGTGACGTTGCAGCCCCTGCACGCAGAAGGCGAGGCTGCGCGGGAACTCCTGCGAGAAGATCAACAGCTGCGCCACCTGGACGCCGTCGACCTCGCTGTTCCCCGTCCGGCGGTACGCTTCCCGGGCCGAGGCCGAGCGCAGCACCGCCATCCACTGGAAGCGGTCGAAGGCGCCGCCAATCGAATCCCCGCCCGGCAGCAGGATGTGATACTTGGCGTCGATGATCCGGCTGGTCATGTCCGCTCGCTCGAGATACATCCCGCAGCGGAACCACTCGCGACCCTCGTCCCGGAGCACGGTGTTGTCGTAGAGCCCCAGGATCGTCTGGGTGCGCCGCTGCGTCTCCGTGCAGAACTCGTGGATGTCGCCGGCGAGGTATTGCTTGCGCAGCGCGAGGAAGAGATAGAGCGCGTTGATCTCCTCCCAGACCTCGCGCGAGATGTGCTCCCGTAGGCCGAGCGCGAGTTCCCGCGCGCGCGTGAGCGTCGCGCGGAGCGAGGCGGGGTTTTGCATGGAGTAGATGAGGAACTCGGAATGCGTGAGTTCGGGCGACTCGATCAGCGTGTCCCAGAAGAGCTGGTTCGAGGCCGTGGTGCTGACGAGGCTGTGCCAGATCTCCTGACCGCTCTCGAGCGACACCTCATGCTCCACGCGCGCCATCCGGGCGATGTTCTCGGCGCGCTCCAGTTGGCGTCCGAGCCAGTACAGGTTCTCGGCGACGCGGCTGAGCATCAGACGGGCTCCTCGTTGAGCACCCACGTGTCCTTGCTGCCGCCGCCCTGCGAGGAGTTGACGATGTACGAGCCCTCGCGCAACGCGACGCGCGTCAGGCCGCCGGGGATCACCCAGGTCTGCTCGCCAGAGAGCACGAACGGGCGCAGATCGGCCCGGCGCGGCTTCAAATGGTCGCCGTCCAAGGTGGGAATCGTCGTGAACTCAAGGCGGGGTTGGGCGATCCAGTTGCGCGGCTCCGCCTCGACCTGGGCCAGCGTCGCTTCGAGGTCCGCGCTGGAGGCCTGCTCGCCGATGAGCACGCCATAGCCGCCGGATTCGTTGGCGGGCTTGATGACGAGCTCTCGTGCGTGCGCGCGAATGTGGTCCCGCTCCGCCGGGATCAAGGGCGAGAACGTTTCGACGTTCGAGAGGAGCGGCTCTTCGCCGAGATAGAAGCGGATGATCTCCGGCACCCATCGATAGACGACCTTGTCGTCGGCGACGCCGGCGCCGGGTGCATTCACCAGGGTCACGTGCCCGCGGAGGTAGGCGCGCATGAGCCCCGGTACGCCCAGCATCGAGTCGGCCCGGTACACCCTGGGGTCAAGGAAGTCGTCGTCGATGCGGCGGTACACGACGTCGACGCGCTCGAGGCCGGTGGTCGATCGCAGGTAGACGAAGTCGTCGTCGCCCACGGTCAGATCCGATCCCTCCACCAGCGGGATGCCCATCTGGTTGCTCAGGAACGAGTGCTCGAAATAGGCGGAGTTGTAGATGCCGGGAGTGAGCAGCACCGCGCGCGGCGGCTCGCCGCTGTCCGGCGGCCGCACGGAGAGCAGCGTCGCCATGAGTTGGTTGGGGTAGTCGGCGACGGCGCGCACGCCCCAGCGCGGGAACAGGTCGGGCACGACCCGCAGCATCACGGTGCGGTTCTCGATCACGTACGACACGCCGGAGGGGGTCCGGAGATTGTCCTCCAGCACGACGAGCCCCTGTTGCGGGTCGCGGACCAGATCGCAACCCGCAACGTGCGCGTACACGCCCAGTGGCGGCTGGAAGTCCGCCATCTCCGGCTTGTAGCCGGGCGAGCTGAGGACGATCTCCTCGGGGATCACATGTTCCTTGATGATCCGCCGCGCCCCGTAGATGTCCGACAGGAACAGGTTGAGCGCCTGCAAGCGCTGTCTCAGTCCGGCTTCAACACTCTGCCACTCGCGGGCGCCGACGATCCGCGGCAGCAAGGAGAACGGAAAGATCCGCTCCGTCCCTTCTTCCTCCGAATAGACGTTGAATGTGATGCCGGCGCTCAGCAGCGCGAGGTCCGCGCGCTCCTCACGCTGCAGGTGATCCTCCAGCGACCAGCCGTGCAGGAGTTCGCCGAGTTCGCGGTAATCCGATCGGAACGCTCCCGCGGCGTCGAACATCTCGTCGTCCGACGAACCGCCAACCGGATAGTCCTGTAGTAGATCGTTCGTCATGGGCTGACCTGATCGGCGGAGAGCGTACCACAGCGGTCGGGCAACTCAGGCATCCGGAAGTGCGATCATGGAGGCGAGGGCACCGGTGGCGCAGACGCGGTACGTGCGGAGGTCGGTCGCGCCTCAGCGGAAGATCGTCACCGTCACCGCGAAGTGGTCGGAGGCGCGGCTGTCGTGGGTCGAGAAGTCCCGCGCCTGCAGGTCGGGGCTGAGCCACACGTAGTCGATCCGCCGCCGGGGGCGATCCGCCCGGTAGGTGAAGCCCTCCCCGGTCACGCCCGACACGACGAACGCGTCGTTGAGGCCGGCGCGCTCGAGCAGCAGCATCTCGGGGTCACCGGGCGGCGCGTTGAGGTCTCCGATCAGGACGGTTGTCTGGGCCGGGTCGACCACCTCCAGCACCGCCCGCGCCTGGGGCACGCGGATCGCCGAGTCGGCCGAGCCGGCGTGGAAGTGGGTGCTCACCACGTCCAGGACTTCGCCGCCGCCCAGGCCGCCGCGGGGGGGGGGGCGGCCTCGATCGAGGCGAATAGCGGGGTTTTTGGGGATTGGGTGGTTGTCGAACGTGATGATCGGGAGGCGGGTGAGCAGCGCGT
>VXPR01000321.1:0-595 GCA_009839405.1 Gammaproteobacteria bacterium | reverse complement strand
TCCATGCCGAGCCGCTGCGAGAGCCACACGAGCATGTCGACCGAGCCGTTGACGACCCAACCCCGCGATACTTCCTGCAGCGCGATGATGTCCGGCGACTCGGCCTCGATGACCTCGGCCATGCGCTCGATTGCGTAGCGACCATCGACGTCGAATCCCTGATGGACGTTGTAGGACATGACGCGGACCGGGAAGCCTTGGCCGGAGGTCGGCGCCACGTCCTCCCACGTCGCCAGGTGGACCAGCGGGAGGATCAGCAAGAGCAGCGCCGGCACGACGGCCACCCGCGCGACCGGCGCGCGCACCACGCGTCCGGTGAAGCCGGTCCGCAAGGCCGCGAGGCCGATCAACACGGCGGCCAGCGGCCCGACCGCCTCGCGAGGCACGGGGACCCCGGTCGAGTAGTTCGCGTAGTAGATGAAGAGCAGGGCGAGCATGGCGACCATGCCCACGCCCAGCCACGTCGACTGGCCAGCGCCCGGCCGCGGGCGCGCCCGCGCCCGCCGGGCGGCCCGGGCGGCCCGGAAGCCCCCCACCAACCCCCCCACGCAAACCACCAGCCCCGCCCACAGGGCCCCGGCCGCCCCCCCGCCCC
>VXPR01000426.1 GCA_009839405.1 Gammaproteobacteria bacterium | reverse complement strand
TCCTGCCCTCGCACGCGCCGACAGGCGCGCAAAGGCGCGACACCCTCGGAGCGTTAGAAGGCCCTGCGGTTCGAGTGGTTGTGCGACCGCCATGAACGCGCCTCACGGCGCGCGCGAGGGCAAGATGCCCTCGCCCCCAGGAGACGCCTCCGAGCTTGGCTCTCGCTCAACCTGCGACGGCGCGGAGTTCGCCGTCGGCTTCTTTGACGGCGCGCTCTTCGAGCACCCGCTTGTAGTCGAGGGGCATCACCTTGACGAAGCGTTCGAGCGCCCGGGGCCAATCCGACAGCACCCGTTCTGCCACCGTGGAGCCGGTGTAGCGCTGGTGCTTCTCGATCAGCTCCTTGAGCTCCGCGATGTCGCCTTCCGACTCGACGCGTTCGAGCGCCACCATGCCCATGTTGCAGCGCTCCGCGAAGGCTTCGTCCTCGTCGAGGATGTAGGCGATGCCGCCGCTCATGCCGGCGGCGAAGTTGCGGCCGGTGGGGCCGAGCACGACCACCCGGCCGCCGGTCATGTACTCGCAGCCGTGATCGCCCACGCCCTCGATGACGGTGTGGGCGCCGGAGTTGCGCACGCAGAATCGCTCGGCGGCGATGCCGCGGAAGAAGCACTCGCCGGAGGTCGCGCCGTAGAGCACGACATTGCCGATGAGGATCTGTTCCTCCGGCCGGAAGGTGCTCGACTTCGGCGGGTAGATGATGACTCGGCCACCGGAGAGCCCCTTGCCAACGTAGTCGTTGGCGTCGCCTTCCACTTCCAGCGTTACGCCACGCTCGAGCCAGGCGCCGAAGCTCTGTCCGGCGCTGCCGTTGAACTTGAAGTGGATTGCGCCGTCTTCCAGCATGGCGGGGCCGGCTCGCTCGATGATGCGGTGCGAGAGCATCCCGCCCACCACGCGGTTGGTGTTCTGGATTGGCAGCTCGACATGCACGTTGTCTTGTCGCGTCAGCGCGGGTTCCGCGAGCTCGATCAGCTTGTTGTCGAGCGCCTCCGCGATGCCGTGGTCCTGGTCGTGAATGCGATAGGTGCCGAGGCAGTTCTCGGGCTGTTCCGCGGGGGAGAGGATGGCGGCGAGGTCGATGCCCTGCGCCTTCCAGTGGTCGATGGCGTCGTCCATGTGCAGGGCGTCGGCACGCCCTACCATCTCGTTCACCGTGCGGAACCCAAGTTCTGCCATGATGGCGCGCAACTCCTTGGCCACCATGAAGAAATAGTTGATGACGTGCTCCGGCGCGCCGGTGAACTGGCGGCGCAGCTCCGGGTCTTGGGTGGCGATGCCCACCGGGCAGGTGTTGAGGTGGCACTTGCGCATCATGATGCAGCCGAGGGTCACGAGCGGCGCGGTGGAGAAGCCGAACTCCTCGGCACCAAGCAGCGTGGCGATGGCTACGTCGCGACCGGTCTTGAGTTGGCCGTCGGTCTGCAACGTAACGCGCGAGCGCAGGTTGTTCATCACCAGGATCTGGTGCGTCTCGGCGATGCCGAGTTCCCAAGGCACCCCGGCGTGCTTGATGGAGGTGAGGGGCGAGGCGCCAGTGCCACCGGTGTCTCCGGCGATCACGAGGTGGTCTGTGCGCGCCTTGACGACGCCGGCAGCGACCGTGCCGACGCCAATGGCAGCGCCGAGCTTGACGCTGATGCGGGCGTTGGGATTGCCGTTCTTGAGGTCGTGGATGAGCTGGGCGATGTCCTCGATGGAGTAGATGTCGTGGTGCGGCGGTGGGCTGATGAGGCCGACGCCTGGCGTGGAGTGGCGAATGCTGGCGATGTAGTCGTCCACTTTGCGTCCCGGCAGCTCGCCGCCTTCGCCCGGCTTTGCACCCTGGACGATCTTGATCTGCAGCTCGTCGGCATTGGCGAGGTAGTTCACCGTGACGCCGAAGCGACCGCTCGCCACCTGCTTGATGGCGGAGCGGCGCGAATCGCCATTCGCCATGGGCAGGAACCGATCCGGGTCTTCGCCGCCCTCGCCGGTGTTGGACTTGCCGCCGATGCGGTTCATGGCGATGGCCAGGGTCTCGTGCGCTTCCTTGGAGATCGAGCCAAAGCTCATGGCGCCGGTGGCGAAGCGCTTGACGATCTCGGCTTCCGGCTCCACGTCCTCGAGCGGCACCGAGCCGCCGTTCACGCCCGGCCGGAACCGCAAGAGACCCCGCAGCGTGGCATTGCGGGTGCTCTCCTCGTTGGCGTGGCGAGCGAACTTCCAATACGCCTCCTCGTCCCCGGTGCGTGCCGCCGATTGCAGGTGGGCGATGGAGTCCGGGTCCCACATGTGGGTGTCGCCGTGGCGACGCCAGTGGAAATCGCCGGGGTTCGGCAGCACCGGCAGTGCAACCGTGTCGCGGGGCGGGAAGCCGAAGGTGTGCCGGCGCTGCATTTCTTCGGCAAGAACCTCGAAGCCGACGCCCTGCACGCGGCTGGCCGTGCCGGCAAAGCAGCGCTCCACCACGTCGGCGGCGAGACCGACGGCCTCGAAGATCTGCGCGCCCTTGTAGGACTGCAGTGTCGAGATGCCCATCTTGGCCATCACCTTCAGCATGCCCTTGGCAACGCCCTTGCGATATGCCTCCACCACGTCGGCGTCGCTGGCGATGTGCTCGGCGTCGTCGAGATAGCCGTTTCGGCGCGCATCCCACAAGGCCTCGAAGGCGAGATAGGGATTGATGGCGTCGGCGCCGAAGCCGATGAGCAGGCAGTGGTGATGCACCTCCCGCGCCTCGCCGGTTTCGAGCACAAGGCCGACGCGAGTGCGATTGAAGGTGCGGACGAGATGGTGATGCACCGCGCCCACGGCCGCCAGGGCGCTGATGGGCACGCGATCGGCGCCGATGGCGCGGTCGGAGAGGACGATGATCTCGGTGCCGTCGTCGATGGCGGCGATGGCTTCGGTGCAAATGCGGTCCAATGCCTCGACCAGGCCAGCGGCGCCCTCCGCCTCGCGCGGGAAGGTGATGTCGATGGTGCGGGATTTCCAGCCGCGATGGTCGAGATCGCGGATGGCGGCCATTTCCTCGTTCGAGAGGATCGGATGCGGCACACGCAGTCGCGCGGCGTGGCTTTCGGTGGCTTCGAGCAGGTTGCCTTCCGGGCCGATGTAGCACTCGAGCGCCATGATGACTTCCTCGCGGATCGAATCGATCGCGGGGTTGGTCACTTGGGCGAAGAGCTGCTTGAAGTAGTCGTAGAGCATCCGGGGCTTCTCGCTCATGACCGCCAAGGCGCTGTCGTTGCCCATCGAGCCCAAGGGGTCGCGCAGTTCGCGGGCGAGGGGCAGCAGCATGAACTGCATGGTCTCGGCGGTGTAGCCGAACGCCTGCATTCGCGGCATGAGAGTGGACTTGTCGAAGCCGGGCGTGTTCGGCGCCGGTGGCAGTTCGGTGAGGTCCAGCCGCTGCCGCGACAGCCATTCGCCGTATGGGCGGCGGGCGGCCCACTCGGTCTTGATCTCCTCGTCCGGGATCATGCGCCCGGCGTCGAAGTCGATGAGGAAGATCCGGCCCGGGCGCAGGCGTCCCTTCTCCACCACCGTGGCGGGATCGATGTCCGCCACCACCCCGACCTCGGAGGCCATGATGCATTTGTCGTCGCTGGTGATGTAGTAGCGCGACGGGCGCAGGCCGTTGCGGTCGAGCAC
>VXPR01000177.1 GCA_009839405.1 Gammaproteobacteria bacterium | reverse complement strand
ATCACCTACGGCACCAACAACGAGTTCGGCTTCGACTACCTGCGCGACAACATGGCCTTCACCGCCGCCGACAAGGTGCAGCGCAGCCTCGACTTCGCCATCGTCGATGAAGTGGACTCGATCCTCATCGACGAGGCGCGCACGCCGCTCATCATCTCCGGCCCGGCCGAGGCGAGCACCGACCTCTACCAGAAGATCAATCGCCTGGCGCCCCGTCTCACCCAGCAAGAGAAGGTCGAGGCGGCGCTGCCGAGGGTAATTGCCGGAGAGGACGCCGAGCGCGAAGACACCGGCGACTTCTTCGTCGACGAGAAGAACCGTCAGGTGGAACTCACCGAACGCGGCCACGAATTCGTCGAGCGCGAACTCAAGCGGCTGAAGCTCCTAGGCGAAGGCGACAGCCTCTACGCAGCTTCGAACCTGGGCCTCCTGCACCATGTCCAGGCCGCCCTCAAGGCGCATTTCCTGTTCCGGCGGGACGTCGACTACATGGTGCAGGACGGCGAGATCGTCATCGTCGATGAGCACACCGGCCGCGCCATGCCGGGGCGGCGTTGGTCGGAAGGCATCCATCAGGCGGTGGAGGCCAAGGAAGGCGTCGCAATCCGCAGCGAAACCCAAACCCTCGCCTCCACCACCTTCCAGAACTACTTCCGCCTCTACGGCAAGCTCTCCGGCATGACCGGCACGGCCGACACCGAGGCGTTCGAGTTCCGCCAGATCTACGGCCTCCAGGTGCTGGTGATTCCCACCCACATGCCGATGGTGCGAGAGGACTTCAACGACCACATCTACCTCACCATCGACGAGAAGTACGACGCCATCGTCGATGACATCAACGAGGCCACGGAAGCTGGCCGCCCGGTGCTGGTGGGCACCGCATCCATCGAGTCCTCCGAACGCCTGTCGAAGGAACTCGACGCCCGCAGCCTGCGCCACAGCGTGTTGAACGCCAAGCAGCACGAACGCGAGGCGGAAATCGTCGCCCAGGCCGGTCGCCCCGGCGTCGTCACCATCGCCACCAACATGGCGGGTCGCGGCACCGACATCGTGCTCGGCGGCAACTGGGAAGCCGAGGTGGAGGCACTGGGAGAGGAACCGGACGAGGGCAAGGTGGCCGCGATCAAGGCCGCCTGGCAGGAGCGCCACGACCAGGTCATCGAGGCCGGCGGCCTGCACATCATCGGCACCGAACGGCACGAGTCCCGACGCATCGACAACCAGCTTCGGGGCCGTTCCGGTCGCCAAGGCGACCCCGGCTCGTCGCGCTTCTACCTTTCGCTCGAAGACGACCTGATGCGCATCTTCGCCTCCGAACGGATGCGGGGACTCATGAGCAACCTGGGGCTCGAGAAGGGCGAGGCCATCGAGGCCGGCATGGTCAACCGCTCCATCGAGAAGGCGCAGCGTCGGGTGGAGGGGCGCAACTTTGACCTGCGCAAGAACCTGCTCGAATACGACGACGTCGCCAACGACCAGCGCCAGGTCATCTACCAGCAGCGCAACGAACTCATGGCCGCCGACGAAATCGGCGACATGATCGAGGAGATTCGCGGCGAGGTGATCGACGATGTCATCGGCGAGTACATCCCGCCGGAAAGCATCATCGAGCAATGGGACATCGACGGCTTGGAGCAGGCCCTCGCCACCGATTTCAACTCCGCACAGCCGGTGGCGCGTTGGCTCGACGAGGACGAGGAACTCGCCGAGGACGACCTTCGCGAGCGGATTGCTGCCAGCGTCACGGCGGAATACGAGGCAAAGGAAGAGGAGTGGACGGCACGCGGCATCGACATGCGACAGGTGGAGAAGCAGCTCATGCTGCAGGTGCTCGACCAGCGCTGGAAGGAGCATCTAGCGACGATGGACCACCTGCGCCAGGGCATCCACCTGCGCGCCTACGCCCAGAAGCAGCCGAAGCAGGAATACAAGCGCGAGTCCTTCGAGCTCTTTCAGGAACTGCTCTACAACATCAAGCGCGACGTGACGCGCCTGCTCGCCCGCGTGCAACTGCAGAGCGAGGCGGAGATGCTGGCCGCCGAACGCCGACGCCGGGAGGCCGAAGCCCTGCGCATGAGAGCCATGCTGGCCGGCGGCGAGGAGGGCGGAGCGGCGGCAGAGGGCAAGCCCAATGGCGGCGCCGGCCAAGGCCGACGCGCAGCGGCCAAGGCCAGCACCTTCGTCCGCGGCGACCGCAAAGTGGGCCGCAACGAAGCCTGCCCCTGCGGCTCCGGCAAGAAATACAAGCACTGCTGCGGCCGGGTTGCGTGACGTCCGCCATGCAACCGGGCAGAGCCCCGGCCCTCGACTCCTGACACCGCGCAGAAAACAGGAGCTGCAAGGACCATGGCCGTGAACCTCCCTCCGCTGGGCGACCTGCACCCCATCGACGGCATCGAGCTAGGCACTGCCGCGGCCGGCATTCGCTATCGGGATCGTGACGATCTTGCCGCCATCGTTTTGGACGCCGGCGCCGTGGTCGGGGGCGTGTTCACCACCAGCGCCTACCGCGCCGCGCCCGTCCTCGTTGCTTCCGAACGGCTGGGCAAGGCCCGCGCCCTGGTGATCAACAGCGGCAACGCCAACGCCGCCACCGGCGAGCGCGGCCTCGCCGACGCCCGCGCGAGCGCAGCGCATCTCGCCGCCAAGCTCGGCGTGGCCGAACACGAAGTGCTGCCGTTCTCCACCGGCGTCATCGGCGAGTTCCTCGACATGGCTGCCATGCGTCAGGGCATCGACACAGCACTCGCCGCTCGCTCCGCCAATGGTTGGGAAGCCGCCGCCCGCGCCATCATGACCACCGACACCGCACCCAAGGCCGTCTCCGTCAACGGCCGCGTGCAGGGCACTCTGGTCTCTGCCACCGGCATCGTCAAAGGCTCCGGCATGATCCGTCCGGACATGGCAACCATGCTCGCCTTCCTAGGCACCGACGCGACGCTCTCCCCATCCGCCGCCACCAGCCTCGCCCGAGACCTCGCCGATCGCAGCTTCAACCGCCTCACCATTGACGGCGACACCTCCACCAACGACTCCTTCGTCGTCATGGCAAGCGGACGCGCGGGGCCCACCATCGAAGCCCCCCAAGGGGATGCCTATGCGGACCTGCGAGAGCTCCTTGCGTCCTTGGTGGTGGAACTCGCGGAACGCACCGTCCGCGACGGCGAGGGTGCAACCAAGTTCGTCACCATCGTCGTCGATGGCGGCAGGACCGCCGCCGAGTGCCTCGAAGTCGCCTACACCATCGCCCACTCTCCCTTGGTCAAGACCGCCATCTTCGCCGGCGACCCCAACTGGGGCCGCTTCTGCATGGCCATCGGTCGCGCCAACATCGAAGGCTTGGACCCAGACCGGGTCAACCTCGACCTCGACGATGTGCCAGTGGCAAGAAACGGACTGGTGGCCGACTACTACGTCGAAGAGCAAGCCGCCGCCGTGATGGCGAAGGACGAGTTCACCGTGCGCGTCCACCTAGGCCGCGGCCAAGCGAGCGAAACCATCTGGACCTCCGACCTCTCCTACGAATACGTCCGCATCAACGCCGAGTATCGAAGCTAAGACGCCCGAGTGTCTCTGCACGCCGCCCTCGCACCCCCAACAACGGTCGTGGCGTGCACTTTCCTGTCACTCCCCCCTC
>VXPR01000118.1:2857-3639 GCA_009839405.1 Gammaproteobacteria bacterium | reverse complement strand
TGTGTAAAAGACACCGACGGCAGCTTGCGCTTGAGGCGAGAAAAGCCGGTGGTCTGAATCTCGAACAGGCGGCCGTGGAGCACCACATCGGCGACAAAGCCGTCGATCGGCACCTCAAGCGCGGCTTCGCCGCCACCGCTCGCGGCATAGCGCCGCTTGAGGGCGTCGTGTACCGACCCCTCGTTGAGGGTGCCGATGGCGTTCGGCACAACCACAGCACTGCCCCCTGCATCGGCGTCTGTCATAATCGCCTACATCGAAACGGCGCGCCGCCACCGACCACAAGGCGAACGCGCGTCGCGCAAGCTGCCCACACCCAACCCATCGCGAGGACCCAACGCATGAGCAACGTCGACGGCACCTGGAACGTCACCACCAACACGCCCATGGGCGCCCAGAAGGGCACCCTAACGCTGGCCGCCGACGGCGAGAAACTCACGGGCACCATCTCCGGCGCCCAAGGCGCCACGGACATCCAGAGCGGCGCCGTTGACGGCAACGACGTGTCCTGGAAGCTCGACATCACCTCGCCCATGCCCATGACGCTCGAGTTCAGCGGCTCCGTGGACGGCGACAGCATCAGCGGCAACGTCAAGCTCGGAGCCTTCGGCAACGCCACGTTCGAGGGCACTCGCGCGTAAGGGGGCCTCTGGAGGGAGGGCGTCTCGCCCTTCATCGCGCCGCAAAGGCGGGCTTTGTTCTGGGCCGGTGCTTTGTTGGCGGTTGTCTGGAATGGATTGGCGAGGGCGTGGATCGGGCTCCGCTGCGTGGGGGGTGGGGGG
>VXPR01000118.1:0-2847 GCA_009839405.1 Gammaproteobacteria bacterium | reverse complement strand
GTGGAGCGGCCCGGGCGGGGGGGGTGCGTTCGGCACGCTTTGGAGGGCGAGACGCCCTCCCCCCTCTGAGGTCCTCGCTGGCAGGGACTGCTGGGCTTGCGTCGCAAGGGGGGCGAGGCGCGCTCGCGCCTCCGAGGTCCTCGCTGGCAGGGATTGCTGGACTCGCGTCGCAAGGCTGCAAGGCGCTTTCCTCAACCATCGCTGTCCAATGTCGCCCCGATTGCCCATACTCGCATGCT
The DNA here is from genome assembly GCA_009839405.1 of Gammaproteobacteria bacterium. Classification (GTDB taxonomy): domain Bacteria; phylum Pseudomonadota; class Gammaproteobacteria; order Pseudomonadales; family Azotimanducaceae; genus VXYL01. The sequence continues at coordinate 2,608 of VXPR01000118.1, read as the reverse complement.
TTTGGCAGCGGCGAGGGAGCTTGGCATGGCAGATGGCTATCGGGTGATCGGTTCGGAGGAGTCGCCCTACTCGGTCAAGGTGCGCTCGTACTTCCGCTACAAGAACATCGACCACGAGTGGATGGAACGCGCCGCCGCCGGCGACCTCTTCGCCAAGCACGCCCGCCTGCCTCTCGTGCCGCTGGTGGTGACCCCGGACGACACGGGCATCCAGGACTCCACCCCCATCATCGAGGCGATGGAAGAGCGCTTCCCGACGCCGTCCGTCCACCCCGACGAGCCCACCGCCGCCTTCGTTTCGGCGCTGCTCGAGGAGTTCGGCGACGAGTGGGGCAACAAGTGGATGTTCCACCTTCGCTGGGCGCGGGAAATCGACCAGATGACGGTGTCGCGCCGCTTTGCCAAGCGCAGCGCGCCGCCGGATAGGGTGGAGGAGACGGCCAAGGCCATCCGCGAGCGCATGGTGCCGAGGGTGTGGTTCGTGGGCGCGAACGAGGTCACCGCGCCACAGATCGAGCAGTCGTTTCGGGACACGCTGGCGCTCGTCGATGCGCATCTCGCTGGCCGCACGCATCTCTTCGGCGCTCGTCCTGCCTTTGCCGACTTCGCGCTCTGGGGCCAAATCTACAACGCCGGCCGCGACCCCACCGGCGGCAGTTGGGTGCAGCCCCACGCCAACGTCGTCCAATGGATCGAGCGCATGTTGAACCCCGCCGCGGGCGGCGACTTCGAGCCTTGGGCCGATCTCGCACCGACGTTGACGCCCCTCCTCAGCGATCAGGTGGCCGGCGTCTTCCTTCCCTGGAGCGTCGCCAACGCCGCAGCCATCGCCGCCGGCGACGAGGAGTTCGAAGTGACCCTCAAGGGCCAGCGCTGGGTGCAGAAGCCGCAGAAGTACCACGCCCGCAGCCTCGCCGCGCTGCGCGCCAAGTACGCCGCTGCCGAGGGCAATCCGGAGCTCGACGATCTGCTCGAAGCCACCGGCTGCCGCGCCTATCTCAGTGGATGAGTTAGTCGGATGAAGCCACCTGTGACGAGCACCACCGTGCGCGACATCCTGCTGCGCATCGCCGTGGTGGGCCTTGGCCTGTGGATTGCCGGCGAGATCGTTCCCGGCGTCACCATCGTGGGTCTGCCCACCCTCATCATGGCGGCGGCGGTGCTCGGCTTCCTCAACGCCATCGTCAAGCCCATCCTCGTGCTGCTGTCCCTGCCATTCATCCTCGTGACGCTCGGGCTCTTCCTGTTCGTGCTCAATGCAGCAACCTTCGCCCTTGCGGCGTGGCTGTTCGAGGGCTTCCGTGTGGCCGGCTTCGGCTCCGCCCTGCTCGGCTCCATCGTGGTGAGCATTGCGTCATGGGCCGTCGCAGTCCTGATTCGGGACGACCGGCGCCGCTCGCAATCCTGAGGTGCCAATAGAATCCATCCAATCTCCAAACCAAAGGCTCCGTCATGACCATTCAACTCCGCCAGATCTGCCTCGTTGCCCGCGAGCTCGATTCCACCATCGACGATCTCGAGGCCATCTTCGGCATCCACCGCTGCTACGTGGACGACGGCGTCGGCAAGTTCGGCCTTGTCAACACGCTGCTGCCCATCGGCAGGAACTTCCTCGAGGTGGTGGTGCCGGTGGAGGAGAACACGGCGGCCGGCAGGTATCTCGACCGCCGCAACGGCGACGGCGGCTACATGGTCATCTGCCAGGCCGACACGAAGGAGAACCAGCAGGCAGCACGTGGGCGGGCGCTCGACAATGGCGTCCGGATTGCCTGGGAGGTGGAGCGGGAGGCGTGGAACATCTGCCAGATCCACCCGGGCGACATGAAGGCCGCCTTCTTTGAAGTCGATTGGGACGGCTCGCTGGGCCAAGATGAAGCGGATTTCCAAGGCAACTGGGAGCCCGCCGGCGGCCTGCAGTGGGAGGACAAGGTGGACCAAACCACGACCATCGACTACGCCGCCGTCGAACTGCAAGCACCGGACCCCGTGGACCTGGCCGAACTTTGGGGCAAGGTGGCCGGTCTGCCGGTGCGCCGAGATGGTGCAACCCTGCACATGGCCCTTAACAATGTCGACATCCGGTTCGTCGAAGCCACCGACGGCCGCGGCGCCGGTCTCGGCGGCCTGGACCTGCGCGTGGCGGATCGCCAGGGCATTCTCGCTGCAGCGCGCCAGCGAGGCGCCTACGTTGCAGACGACGAAGTGCATGTCTGCGGCGTCCGCTTCCGGCTGGTGGATTGACGAACGAAGCCCTCCTGAGGCGAGCAACGCTTAAGCACATCCGCAAGGAAAGCGTGTACGATTGTTTTCGGGAGTGCGAGTCCCGTGCGTCCCTGCCCTTGGGGGTCAAACGGAAAAGTGCAACGGCAGTGCGCGAACTTGGCCCGCTCCCGCGCGCTACGCCGATGCAAACGGCGAATTGGTGCCCCAGCCGGGTTTCGAACCCGGACGGCTTGCAGGTGTTGCTGCAATGGCCGGGGGAGTGCGAGTCCCCTGCATCTACCAATTCCGCCACTGGGGCTAGGACTGGCTCGCTCTGCGCGACCAGACGGCGCCGTTTTTATGGTCCACCCACGTCTTGAGACCCCAGCTCCTAGCGTGCCAGCCC
>VXPR01000121.1 GCA_009839405.1 Gammaproteobacteria bacterium | reverse complement strand
CAGGTAGTCGTCGTGGAAGCAGGGGCGCTTGCAGAACTGGCGATACCAAGGCTTGAGCGCTGCGGCGGTGGCCTGGTCCTGAACCATCTCGTCCACGCGGGCGCGAATCTGGTTCATCTTGCGGAAGTCGGCCATCTCCACGCGCTCTGCCCGTTCGAGCGGCGAGAGCTCCTCTTGCGAGGGGAGGCCCCTCGCGCTCCCCCGCGCTGAGGGCTCCTCATCGCCGCCGCGCGAGGAGGCCATCGTCGCGAGGTTGCGGATGATGTCCGTCCAGCCGTCGTTGACCAAGTCCACTTCCTGCTCGCCGCCGGTGACGAGGACGTTGAAGTTGGTCATCCGCTCCTGTTGCCAACCCGGTTCCAGGCCCTCGGCCCACTGGGGGTCAGTAGGCTTGTTGCCGCGCACGTCGATGGATGAAGGCGTGCGCTGGAAGACGTAAAGCTGCTTGCACGCGGCGCCCAGATGCGGCACGCACTGCACCGCGGTGGCGCCGGTGCCGATGACGGCGACCGTCTTGTCACCGAGTTTCGTCAGGTTGCCGCCCGTGTCGCCACCGGTGTAATCGTAGTCCCAGCGGCTGGTGTGGAAGGTGTGGCCGCGAAACTCGGTGATGCCCGGAATGCCGGGCAGCTTCGGCCGGTTGAGGGGGCCGTTCGACATGCAGACGAAGCGGGCACGCATGGCATCGCCGCGATTGGTCTTGACGATCCAGCGCAGGTCCTCTTCATCCCAGCGCAGTTCCGTCACCTCGGTGCGAAAGCAGGCGTTGTCGTAGAGCCCGTAGCGCTCGCCGATTGCGCGGCTGTGGGCGAGGATCTCCGGCGCGTGGCTGTACTTCTCCTTCGGGATGTAGCCGATTTCCTCTAGGAGAGGCAGGTAGATGTAGGACTCGATGTCACACTGGGCGCCGGGATAGCGGTTCCAGTACCACGTGCCGCCAAAGTCGCCGCCCTTCTCGATGACGCGGATGTCCTCGACTCCGGCTTCCCGCAAGCGGGCACCGGCCAAGAGGCCGCCGAAGCCGCCGCCGATGACCACCACCTCCACCTCGTCGGTGAGCGGTTCGCGCTCGAATCCGGGCTCGACGTAGGGGTCTTCGACGTAGCCGGCGAATACGCCGGTGACCTCGACATACTGCTCGTTGCCCTCGGCCCGAAGCCGACGATCCCGCTCCTGCTGATACTTTTCCCGCAATGCATCGGCATCGAAATCCTCTGCCCCCGCAGTCTGCACCGCCTCCGCCATCGAAACCCCTCCTTGGCGAGCGCTTAGGCGCCGTCCGGCCCCGACCACACTCACGAGCACATCAAACCCGCAAAAGTAGCCCACTCACCGCGCCAATGGCAAGACGAAACTCGTCCGCCCCACCTCCGGCGACGCACCGGAGGCAAGCGTCGTCCTGACCGCGCACCCTCCCTTCAGACCAATGCGTAGAATCGGGGGCTGTCTGTTTGCTGGGGTAGGCGCCTTGTCGCAGGAGTTGCTGGAACGTCGGGAACGAGTGTTCGGGGCGGGCTCGGCGCTGTTCTACACGTCGCCGCTCACGATTGTTCGGGGTGAGGGGGTGTCTCTATTCGATGCGAGTGGGCGACGCTATGTGGACATGTACAACAACGTGCCGTGCGTGGGGCATTGCCATCCGCATGTGGTGGAGGCGGTGTCGCGGCAGGTGGCGACGCTCAACGTCCACAGCCGCTATCTCCACGAGGCGATTGTCGAGTACGGCGAGCGGCTCACTGGATTGCACGCCGATGGCATCGACTCGGTGGTGTTCAGTTGCACCGGCACGGAGGCGAATGAAATCGCGCTGATGACGGCGCGGATCGTCACCGAAGGTCGCGGCATTGTTTGCACCGACGCTGCCTATCACGGCAACAGCGTCGCGGTGCGGCAGCTTGCGAGGCCCCAAGACCCGCACGGGGAAGTGCGCTCGATTCCGTTCCCTGAGCTGTTGCGCTGCCCGGCCAACGATCCGTTGACCTACTACTTGGACCGCCTGCGCGAAACCATCGCCGGCTTCGAGCGCGATGGCATCCTCTTCGCCGGAATGCTGCTGTGCCCGCTGCTCGCCAACGAAGGGCTGCCCAACATCCCGCAAGGTTTCATGGCGGAAGCTGCGAAGCTCGTGCGCGAGGCCGGCGGCGTGGTGGTGGCGGATGAAGTGCAATCGGGGCTTTGCCGTGCCGGCCGCTGGTGGGGCTACGAGGTGAGCGGCTTCACACCGGACATCGTCAGCATGGGCAAGCCCCTGGGCGCCGGGGTGCCGCTTGCAGCAACCGCGGCGTCGCGGGGCCACATCGAGGCGTTCCGCAAGGCGACTCGCTACTTCAACACCTTCGCATCGAGTCCCTTGCAGGCGGCCGCCGGCAACGCGGTGCTCGACGTGATCGAGGCCGAAGGCTTGCGCGAGCGCGCAGCAGCGGTGGGCGCGTCCATGCGAACGCGACTGACGGCGATGGCCGATGGCGACGAGCGGATGGCGGACGTTCGTGGCCACGGCCTTTTCGTGGCAATCGAGTGGGTGAAGGATGCTGCGAGCAAGGAGCCGGATCGCGCCGGAGCCGGTGCGGTAGTCAATGCGCTCAAGGACCGGGGCTTCCTGATTGGGGCCGCCGGCGCCTTTGGCAATGTGCTCAAGATTCGGCCGCCGCTGGTCTTCTCGGCTGCCGACGCCGACGCATTCCTTGGTGCCTTCGAGGAGGTCGTGGGTTCGGCGGCAGCCGGCTGAACTCTCCCCATGGTAGCTACTGAACCCGTGTCGGACGCGGTGCTGCTGACTGCCGCCCACGAGGCGGTGGCGCACTGGCCGCTTGCGGTGCGCGATCTCAAGCTCGTGTCGCGTTCGGAGAACTACGCCTTTCGGGTCGAAGACGACCGCGGGCGCATGTTCGTGTTGCGCCTGCATCGCCCCGGCTACCACACGTTCGAAGAACTGCTGTCGGAACAGACCTGGACGGCAGCGTTGCGGGAGGCTGGCGTCGACGTGCCGGTCCCTGTCCTCGCGCGCACCGGAGAAGGCTACGTGGCGACTTTCGTCGGCGACGAGCAACGCTACGCCGGGATGCTGGAGTGGGTTCCGGGCGACACCCTCGGCGGCCAAATGGACGGTGCGAAGCCCAATTTCATCGACGACTGCTACGCCCGCATCGGCGAGGTGATGGCGGCACTACACACCCAAGCGTCGGAGTGGCGGGTTCCGGACGGTTTCGCCCGCCATGCCTTCGACGCTGGCGGCCTGATGGGTGTCGGCGGCGGGACGCCCTTCTGGGGGCGGTTCTGGGAATCGCACCTTCTCACGGCCAGTGACCGCTCGATGCTTGCCGATCTTCGCGACCGCATCGGCCCGGTGCTGGCAAGCTTGAGCCGCAAGCCAGCCAACTACGGCATGATCCACGCCGACCTGCACCCCCAAAACGTCGTCGTCAGCGGCAAGCGCCTGCATGTGATCGACTTCGACGACGCCGGCTTCGGCTGGCACGCGTATGACTTTGCCGTCTGCCTCGGCGCGCATGGAAGGGACGACTTCGCGCGCCGGCAAACCACGTTCCTGAATGGCTACCGCCGCATCCGCGAGCCCGAGGAACGCATGGTGGCACTGATTCCGCTGTTTCTCCTCATCCGCTCCCTCGCCTCCATCGGCTGGATCACCG
>VXPR01000180.1 GCA_009839405.1 Gammaproteobacteria bacterium | reverse complement strand
GATCGCGGATGCGGGGGAGGGGGCGGCGAGCGTCACGCGGATTCGGGTGCTGGCGCACTCGCGGCAAGGCCCGGCGCGGTCGCTGCTGGCCGTGCAGCCGCTCACCGGCCGCACGCACCAGATTCGGGTGCATCTTGCTTGGGTGGGGCACGCCGTAGTGGGAGACCGGCTGTACGGAGCGCCGGACTCGGCCGAGCAATCGGCACCGCGGCTGATGCTGCACGCCCATCGGCTGGTCCTGCCGGGGTATGGGACGTTCGTGGCGCCGTTGCCTTGGTGAGGCAATCTCTGGAGGGAGCGCATCCCGCCCTACCTCCAAATAGGCACATCTCGTTATCGGAGGAAGCGAGCCTCGGGGTGTGGCATGCTCCCCACAAAACCGTAGCGAGAACACGCCGATGGGTCACGAACTCCTGATTCTGACGATTGTTTTCCTCCTCGCGGCTGCCGGAGTGACGGCGGTAGCGTGCTGGCAGTTCGGGCGAATGGAAGGTCGATGGGAGAAGTCGGACGAGCGATTTGCGCAAGTCGGCGCGAAGCCCGAACCCAAGCCTGGGCAGCTTGACCCGGAACTGCAGCGGCTCGAGGCACACGTTGGAAGGCTCGAACGCGAGGTGCTACGACTGGAGGGTCGGATGCTGCGGCTCGAACGTCGCATGGCCAGCAATGACCCATTGAGTAGGCCGTTCGCCGCCAGTAACGCATAACCGCTTGCCGCTGGCCTCGGAGGGCAGGATTCCCTCGCCTCATAGAGAAAAAGTCACGCGAAACAAAGCAAGACTCGCGCTCAACACTGATATAATTCGCGCCTTTCCGCCAGTGCCGTTTCATGTCCGACATTGAGGCCGGGTCCGGGGGCGATATCCCGGCTGATGGCGGCTTGCCGCCGGGTTCGGACGGCTCCTCTGGGGGCGCGCAGCCGCCCGGTTCCGAGCGCGGCATCCTCTCTCGCAGCATCGAAGACGAGCTTCGGCAGTCGTACCTCGACTATGCCATGAACGTGATCGTCCAGCGGGCGCTGCCGGACATCCGCGATGGCCTGAAGCCCGTGCATCGGCGCGTGTTGTACGCCATGAACGACCTCGGCAACACGTTCAACCGGCCGCACCGCAAGTCCGCCTACATCACCGGCGAGGTGATGGCGAAGTACCACCCCCACGGCGACAGCGCCATCTACGAGACCATCGTCCGCATGGCGCAGGATTTCGCCATGCGCTACGTGCTCGTTGATGGGCAAGGCAACTTCGGCTCCATGGACGACGATCCCCCGGCGGCGCCCCGCTACACCGAAGTGCGGATGCGGCCGTTCGCCGCTGAACTCCTCGCGGACCTCGACCGCGAGACCGTGGACACGGTTCTCAACTACGACGACACGCTGGAAATCCCGGTGGTGCTGCCCACCCGCGTGCCGAACCTGCTCGTGAACGGCTCGGTGGGCATTGCCGTCGGCATGGCCACCAACATTCCGCCGCACAACCTGACGGAAGTGGTGAACGGCCTGCTCGCGCTCCTCGACGAGCCTGGCCTCAGTGCCGACGACCTCATGGAGTACATCAAGGGGCCCGATTTCCCCACTGCCGCCATCATCAACGGCCGCGCCGGCATCGTCCGCGCCTATCGCACCGGGCGGGGGCGCATCCTCATCCGTGCCCGCGCCACCGTGGAGCAAGACGGCAACCGGGATTCCATCGTCATCACCGAGATCCCGTATCCGCTCAACAAGTCCAAGGCGCGGCTCATCGCCAAGATCGCCGAGCTCGTGAAGGAGAAGCGCATCGAGGGCATCTCGGAGCTTCGCGACGAGTCGGACAAGGATGGCCTGCGCATCGTCATCGAGTGCCGCCGGAGCGAATCGGGCGACGTGGTGCTGAACAACCTCTACACCCAGACGCAGTTGCAGGCCGTATATGGCATCAACTGCGTCGCCTTGGTGCAGGGGCAGCCGCGTGTCGTCAACCTGCCGCAGATGCTCGAGGCGTTCCTGCAGCACCGTCGCGAGGTGGTGCTCAGGCGCACCGCGTTCCTGCTGCGGCGGGCGCGGCGGCGCGGGCATGTGCTCGAAGGCCAGGCGGTGGCGCTCGAAAACATCGACGCCGTGGTGGAGACGATCCGCGCCTCCCAAACCGCAGCGGACGCGCGGGCGGCGCTGATGGCGAGGGGCTGGCGCTCCGGCACGGTGGAAGGATTGCTCGAACGCGCCAGTGCCGAGGCGTGCCGGCCAGACGACCTGGGGCCGGAGTTCGGCAAGCGAGACGACGGCTTGTACTACCTCTCCGAAGTGCAGACGCAGGCGATCCTTGATCTGCGCCTGCAGCGGCTGACGGCGCTCGAAAAAGACAGGGTGATCGAGGAATACGAGGAGATTCTGGTCGAGATTCAAGACCTCGAGGAAATCCTCTCCTCTGAAGAGCGCTTAAAGCAGGTGATTCGGGAGGAGCTGATCGACGTGCGCGACCGCTTCGGCGACGAGCGCAAGACAGAGATCATCGATTCGCAGTTAGACCTCACCGACGAAGACCTCATCACGGCGGAAGACGTCGTGGTCACCGTGTCGCACAGCGGCTATGCCAAGACGCAGCGCCTGGCCGACTATCAGGCGCAGCGGCGGGGCGGGCGGGGGCGCGCCGCCACGTCGGTGAAGGACGAGGACTTCGTGGAGCACCTCGTGGTCGCCAACAGCCACGACACGCTGCTTTGCTTCTCCAACGCCGGCAAGGTCTATTGGCTGAAGACGTGGCACATCCCGCAGGCTTCGCGGGGCGCAAAAGGGCGCCCGCTCGTGAACATGCTGCAACTCGGCCAAGGCGAGCGCATCACCGCCATTCAGTCGATCCGGGACTTCGCCGGCAGCAAGTTCGTGTTCATGGCGACGGCCAACGGCACGGTCAAGAAGACGCCGCTTCAGCAGTTTGCGCGGGAGCGGGCGGCGGGGCTCAAGGCGCTGGAACTCGAGGAAGGCAACACGCTGGTGGGCGTCGCGGTGACGGACGGTTCCCAGGACGTGATGCTGGTGTCGAGCGCCGGCAAGGCAGTGCGCTTCAAGGAATCGGACGTGCGGGCAATGGGGCGGACGGCACGCGGCGTGCGCGGCATCCGGCTTGTGGGCGGGCATCAACTGATTGCACTGCTCATCCCGCAAGAGCACGGGCGTCTTCTCACGGCCAGCGAGAACGGCTACGGCAAGCGCACGCGCATGGGCGAGTTCCCCATCAGGGGCCGCGGCGCACAGGGCGTGATCGCCATGCAGACCGGCGGGCGCAACGGCGCGCTGGTGGGCGCGCTGCAGGTCTTCGACGGCGACGAAATCATGCTCATCAGTGACCAGGGCACGTTGGTTCGTACGACAGCGGACGATGTCTCGGAAGTGGGACGCAACACCCAGGGCGTGCGCCTGATCTCCCTGCGCGCAGGCGAACAGTTGGTGGAACTAGAACGCATCGTGGAGACGGATGAGTGATGGGGGGCCGGCCTAGGACAGCGCGCCTTGCGGCGCGTGGGAGGGCGGGACGCCCTCCCCCCAAGTGGGCACCCCCAACGCCTGCGCTTGATCTCCCTGCGCGCAGGCAAACAGTTGGTGGAACTCGAACGCATCGTGGAGACGGATGGGTGATGGGGGCCGGCCTAGGACAGCGCGCCTTGCGGCGCGTGGGAGGGCGGGACGCCCTC
>VXPR01000400.1 GCA_009839405.1 Gammaproteobacteria bacterium | reverse complement strand
TCTTCGGCAACTTCGGCCAGGCCAACTACGGCGCCGCCAAGATGGCGATGCTGGGGCTGATGAACGTGCTCGCCATCGAAGGCGCAGCGCACAACGTGCGGGTCAACTGCCTCGCGCCGGGAGCGGCCACGCGCATGACCGCGAGCGTCCCCGGCTCCACCATCGACATGAGCAATCCGCCTCCGGAAATGAGCCCGGCCCTCGTCACTCCGGCCGTGCTCTACATGTGCAGCGAGGACGCTCCCTCTGCACACACGATCCACGCCGCCGGCGGCCGCTACTCCCGCTCCCAGACCTTCACCAACGAGGGCGTTTCCCTCGGCCTCGAGGCCAATGTCGAGGACCTGACCGATCAGGTCGCGCAGGTGGTGGACATGGGTGCGGCCTCCGCATTCGATCCCCTCGCCCGCCGTCGCCGTGGCTAGCGTTGTCGAGCCCGCCACGGCCGCTGGCTGTGGGCGAGCAGTTGCGCAGCAACTGCCAACGCGCCCCTTAGGGCGCGCCGTCGCCGTGGCTAGAGTAGCCGCGCTAGCAGCGGCTGCCCGATGGTGGCGAGCAGTTGCGCAGCAACTGCCGACGCGCCCCTTAGGGCGCGCCGTCGCCGTGGCTGAGCCGTGCCTCGTCTGACGGCCCGAGAGCGCGACGCGTTCCTGTCGGAGCGCGGCGTGCTCATGCGCATCGCCACGGTGCGCGAGGACGGCAGCCCCTTGGTGACGCCCATCTGGTTCATCCACGAGGACAGCGCCATCTGGTTTACGCCGCGGGCACAATCGGAGTGGTTTGCGTGCCTGCGGCGAGACCCGCGTGTGGCGCTCAGCATCGACGAGGAGGCGGCCCCCTACCGCAAGGTGGTAATCGAGGGCGTCGCGGAACTCACCCACGATCTCGGCGCGGACGACCTTTGGCGCGACCGCTACCGCCGCATCGCCCGCCGCTACGTGGACGACCAAGGCGCCGAGAGTTACATCCAGAACACCATCGACCAGGAGCGTGGCCTCTACCGCGTTCCGCTCAGCGGCTCCAAGCTCAGAACGTGGCGGATGCCGGTGCGAGGCGAATCTCCCACCGGCATCTGGGCACGCCGCTACTACGCTCCCGGCACACGCTACGCCCGCGAGTCCTAAACCCTGGGGCATGCGGCAACTGCCGACCTGCCCTTTGGGGCGCTCTACACACGAACAAGAGCAAGGCACATATGGAGTCCCCCCAACGCATCGTGTGCGCCCGAATGTCACTCCCCCCTCGAGGGGGAGTCGAGAAAAGGCGTTCCTCGCCTTTTCTCGGAGGGGGGGCGGCCGACCCAAAGCACGGTTCTCCCCAAAACTCGAAACAACGCCCCCCTAACAACCTGATCGCTGCCCAGGCGAAGGTCCTCGGAGAATGCGTTCCTGCACCCGCGGACAGGCATCCCCTTGTGGCGGACTTCAAAGGCTCTCCACTCGGGCAATCGTCCGCTCCTTCGTGGCGCCTTGCGCCGCATCGGAGGGCAGGACGCCTCCCCCAAGCGAAGCGCCGCGGCCTGCCAAGGTCATCAAGGCCGGCTGTTGAGGGCGGCCCGACACGGAGACGTCACAGGTTCTACACGCCAGCGCCGAAATCGTGCTACGTTTGGTTGGCGGGCCTGGTTGGAGGGAGGGGACAATGGCTGAGCCGGTAGAGGAAGCGCGTAGCTGGCTTGGCTGGCTACAGGTTGGGGTCGTGGTCCTTGTTGTGCTCGTGGGCATTTACTTTGCTCGCGCGCCGCAGGTGCCGGAGTATGACGACACACCGGTGCGGGGGGCCGAGGCGCCGACCGTCACCGTCCTGCAGCCGACAGCAGGGGCGCAATCCCTGACGGTGTCGCTCACCGGCGGCGTTGATGCCGGCGAGAGGGTGCGCGTGCAGCCTGGATCGAGCGGACAGGTGGTGGAGGTGTCCCCGTCGTTGCGCTCCGGCGGCACCTTCCGCGCTGGCGAGACGCTGCTGCGCATCGACCCAACCGATTTCGAGCTGCGCCTCGACCGGGCGCGCGGCAATCTGGACGCGGCGCAAGGGCGCCTGCGCAAGCAGCGGGACAAGGGCGCATACGACTCGGCGCAATTTCGACGCGCCAATCCGGGTCAGGATGTGCCACCAAGCGTTGCCCGGCTCGGTCCGATCCAGCGTTTCGAGGGCAGGGTGCGAGCCATGGAAGCGGACGTGAAGCTGGCCGAGTCGCGGCTCGCGGACACCCGCGTGTCGATGCCCTTCAACGGCACCGTGATCATCGCCTCCGTTGCCGTGGGCGAACGCGTCGGCCCCGGCCCGGTGGCCACGGTGTTCCGCACCGGGGACGTCGAGGTGCGCGCGCCGATCGCCGCCGGCGATCTCGCCTATCTCGACGATCCCCGTGGCCGCGCCGCCACCGTATGGGCCGGAGGGCGACGGTTCGATGCCGTGGTCACGCAGCAATCGCCGGTTCTGGCGCCGAAGACGCGGCTCGCAGCGCTGTTCCTCGATTTTGCCGAGGGCGCGGACGAGTTGCCGATGCCGGGAACCTTCGCTCGGGTCACGATCCGCGGGCCGGCATTCGACAACGCCTTCCTGCTGCCGGACACGGCGCACAGAACCGATGACAGTGTCTGGATCGTGCGGGACGGCAAGCTCGAGCGCGTCGTGCCGCGCACCCTCGGACGCACCGACGAAGGCTGGGTGGTGGCCGCCTTCGACGCCGGCGAGGGCGTCGTGGTCGGTGCGGTTCCCGACGAGCAGCCGGGGTTGGCCGTCGCCGCCGTCGCCGCCGGTGATCGATGATGAGCGACGCAAGCGGCGCCGAACCCGCCGGGGGGGCGGGCGCGGCTGAGGCCGACGCGCGGGGCGGCGCGGCTCGGCTGATCGCCAGCGTCGTCAACAACCGGGTCGCCGCCATCCTGCTCATGGTGCTCGTGCTCGGAGGCGGCGTCTTCGCAACCACCGGACTCGACCGGCAACTGCTGCCGAACGTGGACCTCAAGCAAGTCGTCGTCACAGTGCCCTACCCCGGCGCCAATCTCGACGAAGTGGACGCGAGCATCACCCGACGGGTCGAGGAGCGTCTGCAGGGGATCGAGGGGGCGAGCCGCGTCACGGCACGCTCCGTGGCCGGCACCTCCACGGTGGTTGTGGACGTGGAGCCGCTGGCCGAGACCGCACAGGTGCTTGAAGACGTTCGCGCCGCCGTCGATCGCATCGAGTCCTTTCCACCGCCCGATGCCGAGCAGCCACAGGTGGTGGCCGGCACCCTGAAGGTGCCGGCGCTGACGCTCGCGGTTGCCTCCGAGTCCCTGGCTGCCGAGGGACTCAGACTCGCCGCCGAAGACCTGCGGGATGCCCTGCTGATGCTGCCGAGCGTCGCTTCCGCCGAGATCGAATGGGCGGCCGAACGCCAGATCACCATCGAACTCTCCGAGGAGGCGCTGCGGGAGCATGGCCTCACCATCGCCGGGGTGGTCTCCACCGTGCGCAATGCGTCGGCAGACCTCACATCCGGTGAACTGCGCACCGAAGCTGGCAGCCTGATGCTGCGGGTGGACGAGCGTCGTCACCGCGGCGAGGAGTTCGAGGACATCGTGCTGATGGCGCGACCGAACGGCGCGATGGTTCGGCTCAGGGACATTGCCACCGTGCGCGATGCCTTCGGCGACATCCGCCCGGTGTCCGAACTCGACGGCGCGGCTGCGTTGTTTCTCTC
>VXPR01000329.1 GCA_009839405.1 Gammaproteobacteria bacterium | reverse complement strand
CTGAAAGAGCGCAGCATCGTCGGCTGCGGGATAGAGCGTGAGGATCGTCTCGGCATGATCCGGGAACATGCCGGAGATGGTTGCCTTGTAGGCATCGACGGTTTCGAACGGCAGCATGCCAACGAACATCGTGCCCTCATCGGTGTTGGTGCCGGCGACGAGCGGCACGTTCATCTGCCCGCCTGCCTCGAAGATCGCCTGCGGATGCTCGGGCAGGAAGCCGCCCCCCGTGGCCACGGCAACGTTGAAGCCCTGTTCCTGCGCCGCCACCAGCCGAGCCGGATCGATCGCTCGCAACTTGCCGGCGGAATCGGCCTCGGCAAAGTGCTGCTTCGCCCACGCGCCTCCGCTTGCTGCGGCTCGCTCCGAGGGAAGGAAGTTGCCATCGATCACCCAAGCGCTTTGCGCGATGGCCTGATGGAACAGCCCCTTCGAGTGCGGCGACGCCAAGAGTGCATAGACGCTCGTGCCGCCGGCCGACTCGCCAAAGATGGTCACGTTCGCCGGGTCGCCGCCGAACGCGGCGATGTTGCGCTGCACCCACTCAAGCGCGGCGACCTGATCCATGAGGCCGTAGTTGCCGGACACATCATCTTCCCCATCGAGCAGCGGATGCGAGAGGAACCCCAACGCACCGAGCCGGTAGTTGATCGACACGAGCACGACGCCCTGCTGCGCCAGCCTCGCGCCGTCGTACATCGTCTGATGCCCCCAGCCAAGCGAAAGGCCGCCGCCGTGGATCCACACCATCACCGGCAGCTTGGCGTCCGCCCCGACCGCACCGGACCAGACGTTCAGGTACAGGCAATCCTCGCTCGGATCCGGCAACGGCACTCCCATCATCTGCGCAAGCCCCGGCCCTTGCGGACAAGCGCCGCTGAACTCCCGGGCCGGCCGCACGCCTTCCCAAGCCGATGCCGGCAACGGCGGCATCCACCGCAACTCTCCGACCGGCGGCGCCGCATAGGGAATCCCGCGGAACACCTGCACGGCAGGATCAGACTCGACGGCCACACCTTCGACGGCACCGCTGTCAAGCTGCACCGGCGCGGCAAACACCGATGCAGCCAAAAGAGCAAACGCGCCTGCCAGAATGGTAGTGCGGTCAAACATGAAGGCCCCTCATCGCCTCTTGTATGACGACTAGCCTAACAGCCTGTCGGACTTCGGACGGCGCAAGCCGGCCGAATGCCGACAGGGCGATAGGGCGGCTTGGGCTGGGGCAAGAAGCGTTGTCCGAAGGCAACGGTTCTTGTGGCGCTAACCGCGTTCCCCCCAACACGCACCGCCACCAATAGAACGGCGTCTGCATGCGAGGGCCTGTCTGGGCGAGGGCGTCCCGCCCTCCAAGCGTGCCGAAGGCGCGCATGCAGCGGAGCCGGTCAGAGCCACCGCACCCCGCGTCCCAGACAACGCCAATAAAGCGCCAGCCCCGAACAACGCCACCAACAAACCAAGGCCCACGCCAAAATCGGACAGCCTCCTATCCCGTCCGATGGGCCCCAGACAGTTCCCCGGTCGGCGACTGGTCGTTCACGGTGATGCCCATCATCTGTTTCAAGCGCGGCGAGAGGCGCTCCCACGTCTCCGTGGGCACGTGCAGGTTTGCCTTGGACTGTTCGTGCAGGGCGCGGATGTAGTGGCGGTTGTAGTGGCAGCGCAT
Organism: Gammaproteobacteria bacterium; assembly: GCA_009839405.1. GTDB lineage: Bacteria > Pseudomonadota > Gammaproteobacteria > Pseudomonadales > Azotimanducaceae > VXYL01. The sequence goes on along the minus strand of VXPR01000329.1, from coordinate 2,030 downwards.
GGCGTAGCGGGTGCCTGGGGCGGTGCGGCGGCCACCGCAGTGGAGCACGCGGGTGTCGGTGAGGATGCAGGTGCCGGGGGGCGCGCAGATGGCCACCAGGCCGGGTTCGCCGTCCACGAGTTGCACCAGATCCGCACCGTCGCGAAACAGCGTCGCACCACCGGCACTGCGGTGAGACCCCGGCACAACGTAGGTTGCGCCGTTCGCGAGGTTGAACTCGGTATAGACCCAGATGATGAGGGAGCCGAACGGGAACGGCGGATAGGGCATCGGCATTCCGCCTTGGTCGATGTGCAGCTCCTGCAAGCCGCCGCCCTCGTGAACGATGGAGCCGTGGGCGCAGCCGAGGCCGAATCCCTCGCCCATCACCTTGGTGAGGAGCCTGTCCACTAGCGGCCCCCGCTGGGCGGCGGATGCCTTGAACTCCACGGCGTCTCGGAACACCTGCCCCTTGAGCACGAGGTTGTTGACGAGCTGGGCCTCTTCGTTTCGGCTCGTCATGATTGCGGAATCTCGCTGCCTCTCGGCTTCGGCTTGCGCAACCAAGCGCTCCACCTGCGCCCGCACCTGGCTCGGCGACATGGCGTCTTCCACCAGGCAATAGCCCCAGCGCACGAAGTCGGCTTCGAGTTGGGCTTCGTCGGCACTCGGGCGAGGCAGATAGTCGAAGTCGCTGCTGTTGGCGATGCGCCCGGCCTTCATGCGCTCCTTGGAGAGCCCCGAAAGCTGTGCCAGCAGACGGCCGGCAGACGCTGCGCTGATAGACGAGCGATCGTCCGCATAGGCGATGCCAAGCTGCATCGCCTCCTGCCACGATCCGTCCCCGGTGGCCGCGCCATCTACGCCGAGCCCAATCGCGCCTCCCTTCGCCCGCGCCAGTTCCGCTCGCAACTGCGCGTTCTCGGCCCGCAGCCGCGCCACGACCGTGTCCACCTCCGCGACCTTGGGCAAGCCGCCGGAGGTCGAGGAAGTCACGTCCTCTTGCATGTCCATCGCCTCTGCCGCCGTTCCATCGAACCCACTTGCTTCCATTTGCCGAAGTCATTTGCCGAAGTCGGCAAGCGAGAGTCCATAGCGTACTCGGTTGCCATCGTACCGGCTCAACAGCTCTCGCTCGCCGGCCCCTTGGAACCTACCCCACGTGCATCGGATCGTGCCAACCCCCGCCAATCGCCGTATGCTTGTCGCGTCGCCGTGTGGTCGGAGGCTACAGCCATCTCCGCTCTCGAACGCTTGGCTGAACTGGGCCTCGAGCTGCCTCCGGCGATGCGCATTCCGGGGCAGAAGTTCGAGACTGTGCATGTGTCCGGAAGCCGCATCACCATCGCCGGCCACCTGCCCTTCAATGCCGACGGCAAGTTGGCGAAACCGCTCGGGAAAGTCGGCGCCGAGGTGGATGCCGACGAGGCCTACCAAGCGGCGCGGCAGGTGGCCCTCGGCATGTTGGCGAGCCTGCAAGCCGCCGGCGTGGACCTAGACCGGGTGGAGTGGCGCAAGGCATTCGGGATGGTCAATGCGGCACCGGGCTTCAACGCCTTGCCTGGCGTGATCAACGGCTTCTCCGAGCTCTTGCTCGACGTGTTCGGCGAACGGGGTCGACACTCGCGTTCCGCCATTGGCGTCGCGGAACTGCCTTTCGGAGCGCCGGTGGAAGTGGAGGCTGAAGCCGTGCTGCTTCCAGTCGAAGGCGCTGACGGGACGGCACCGGCACCAACGCAAGACGCCAACCTCGCCATGGTCGGCGCCACCGCAGAGACAACCACCGGCGACCCTGGCCTCAGGCTCGCCGACTACGCCGGCATCAGCCCGCTCTCGATTCCCGCCGAGGCGCTAGTCCGCTCCATCGAGTCGCTCTCCAACCTCTTCTGGATCTCCATCGGCGGCACGGTGGTGACCGTCTTCCTCGCTGCCCTCGTCAACCTCGTCGGCACCGCCGAGGGCGTGCTTCCGTTTGGCGAGTTCCACATCCCGCTCTCCGTGTTGCCTATCGCCTGCCTTGCCTTCGCCATGTTCCTGTTTTGGCTCACGGC
>VXPR01000481.1 GCA_009839405.1 Gammaproteobacteria bacterium | reverse complement strand
AACAACACGGTCGTAGGGGACGGGCTTGGCCCGTCCCGGCGCGCCCTGGCGGGCGCGTCGGCAGTTCGCTGGCGCGAACTGCTGTGCTTCGACGCACCTCGGTGCGTTCAATAGGGGCGGGGACAAGCCCCGCCCCTACGAGGCTACGTAAGGCGACTTAGGTGGGTGGCGTCACCTCGATTAGCTCGATGGGAGCATGGCGGGCGAGCGCCGCATTCACTTCAGTGCCCCATGCGGTGGTTGCGTAGATGCGGCGGACGCTGGCTAGGTCGTAGGGAGAACCGAGGCGTTCCGCTTCATCCAAGGCTTCGATCGCCGCGGCCCCGCCCGGCTGTCGCCCCAGCACGATGTCGGTGGCAGCGCGGTCTTCCGCTTCCGTCCACAGTCTGTGCGGTTCCACCATGGGTTGGCGGATGGTGGCTACGCTGTCGCCGTGTGCGAGCGGGGCGAGTACTCCAAGAGCCAGTTGTGCGGGGTCGGATAGTGGGCCCACGACCAATGTGAGGCGATCCTCCGCACTGCCGCCGGCGCCGGTTGCGTAGGCTTCGTGGCACCATTCCAGCAGGCCCGACGCCTGTTCCCGCGCCTCCGCCCGCGGCGCCGGCTCATGCCCCGTGATGCACTGCTCGAAGTCGAGCGAGAAATCGAGCAACGCTTCGGTGCCGTCGTCCACCTGCACCCAGAGGCGCACGGCCGGGAGGCGGTCCCTTATCTCCCAAAGCCGCGCCGCGTAGCTGCCATGAAAGACGACGGCTTCCGCCCGCGCCTCGATGAGGCGGCTGACGAGGTCATCGGAACGAAATCGCGAGGCGACAGTCAAAGGCGTCGCACCGACCTTGAAGGCGGCGAACAATGCCTCCACATACTCCACAGAGTCTTGCAGGTAGAACGCGATGCTGGTGCCAGGGCCAATATCGTACGCGTGCAGCAGGCTGGCGACGCAGGCTGCTCGGCGCTCGAAGTCGCGCCAGAGACGGTCGGTGTCGCCGCAGGCGATGGCGATGCGGCGGCGCAAGCCGTCGGCGTGCCCCTCCCAGCGGCTGGCGGTGTCGCTGGCGAAAGGGCTGTCGGCAGGGCTCATTGGGGTCTCGTCGGCGGCGGATTGCGGATGATGCCACGGCACAGGTGGCGGCGTTGCCCGCCGGCGTTGGTCAAATCCGCCAAGTCGTGGTTCGGCAGGGCGCCTCGGAACACCAACCGCGGAGTTTTTTCACGATAAGAAACAGCGACTTGCATCGAAGTCCGGCAGGCGCACGCGATGCATGGCACGGGAATTGGAACCAACGCGTCTGAAAGCACGACTTACCGTTCAAGCACATCGGGAAACATCAGGATCGGATCATGTTCAGGCTGTCTCGCTTGCGCTCCCCAAGGGCGACGTTCGCGGCCTTCGCGATGCTCGCCGCCGTCATGCTCGGTTTCGGTACGCTCGCCGAACTCTCGCTCGCCCACACGCCTGCCTTCGTGGCCGTGGACGCGGAGGACGCCCAGAGCGATTCTGAAGATGCGTCGCGCGAACTCGTGGTCTGCCCGGATGATGAGTCTTGGCCGGTTCGTTCCGTCCCCGACTTGAGCCCGGCGCGACCGGGCGGCGCGTTCCGCCCCATCGCGGCTCAGGCACCGGCGCCGAAGCGCACACAAACCCGGGCCTAACGCCACGGCAAACACGTGGATGCAACCGGAGGAGAAGCGAACATGCGAGATCAACTAGAGCGCCTGCGCGGCAACTTGGTGCGAGACCGTCGGGGATGGGTCGGCGGCGTTTGCGCGGGGCTCGCCAACTTCATCAACGTCGACCCCACCTTCGTCCGCATCGGCGTGCTGGTGGCCGCCATCTTCTTCCCCAAGATCGTCATCGCCTCCTACATCATCGCCTGGCTGTTGCTCGACAAGCGCTGACAGGGCGAAGATGCCCTCTCCCACCAGGTAAAGCCGTCTCCCCCAAGAGAGGGCATACTCTCTGCACTTTGCAGCCCGAGGGGATCTGGCATGAAGCGCGTCATTTCCATACTGCTCGCAGCCGCCTGGCTCGTGCCGTCTGCCGTGGGCGCGGAGCTTGCCGGGCTTGGTGCCATCAGCTTCCCCACCTCCGCCACCGGGGCGGCGCAGGAGCGCTTTCTGCGCGGAGTGACCATCCTGCACAGCTTCGGCTGGAAGCAGGCGCGGCTGGAGTTCCAGGCGGCGCAGGAGCTGGACCCGGACTTCGCGATGGCCTACTGGGGCGAGTCGCTTTGCTACAACCATCCGCTCATCAGCGAGCAGGATCGGGATACGCCACGGGAAATCCTGGGACGACTTGGGGAAACGCCGGAAGCCCGACTCGCAAGGGCGCCGACCGAGCGCGAGAAGGGCTTTCTGAGTGCGGTGGAGGTGCTCTTCTTCGGGGAGGGCGACACTCGCGCCCGGCGGCAGGCGCACATGGAAGAGATGCGGCGCTTGCATGAGGCCTTTCCCGAGGATGACGAGGTGGCCGCCTTCTATGCGCTGTCGCTCTTGATGTCGGCAGGACCCGCCGGCGAGGCGGAGCGCAGCAATGTGCTGGCGGGCGCCATCGCGCTCGAGCTGCTGGCGCGAAACCCGGGCCATCCCGGCGCCGCCCACTACACCATTCATGCCTTCGACGACCCGGTTCACGCGCCGCTTGCGCTGCCGGCTGCCCGCGTCTTCGCCGGCATCGCCGAGAAGGTCTCGCACGCACGCCACATGCCCTCGCACATCTTCATCCAGCGCGGCATGTGGGACCTCGTCTCCTCCTCCAACCAGTCTGCCTATGAGGCCGCGGTCGATCTCTGGGAGCCGGGCGACAGCCTTGGCGACATGGTGCACTCACTCGACTGGGGACAGTACGGCGACCTCCAGCGTGGCGACTACGAGCGGGCTGCGCTCTGGATCGAGCGAATGGAGGGAATCCGTGAGCGGGCCGGCGATCACCCCTTCGCCAATGCCATCCTGCCGCAGGTGAAGGCACGCATGGCGATCGAGCGCGAAGCCTGGGACCCGCAGCCGGTCACGGAGGACTCCCACGCGACCGAGCTATTGGCCACGGGGCTCGGCGCCGCGCAGACTGGAGAGTTGGCGCTCGCCGAGGACGCGGCGGGAGAGCTGGCTCAGAGGGCAGAGGCGGCGCGAGCGGACGATGCAGATCGCTCCTACTATGCGCAGAGCAGCAAGCCGCTCGACATCATGGCGAAGGAAGTGGCTGGAATGCTGGCCATCGCCCGGGGCGAGACCGACGCTGGGCTTGCGCTGCTGGCCGAAGGCGTCGCCATCGCCGAGTCCATGCGCCCGCCCAACGGCGCACCGAACCCTTTGAAGCCCGTCCACGAACTCCACGGCGAAGCGCTGCTGACAGCCGGCAAGCCGGCGGAGGCGCTCAAAGCCTTCGAAGCCTCCCTGCTGCGCACGCCGAACCGCCCGCTATCCCTGCGCGGCCTCGCGCGCGCCCACGCCGCGTTGGGCGAGGACGCCGAGGCGATCGCGGTTTACGAGCACCTCCGGGAAGGTTGGACCGGCCGGCAAGTCGCTTGGCGAACGGAAGCGGAAAGCTACACACCTTGACGCCTCCGAGCGCTGGGAAAGGCTTGTGGTGGGCGGGCCTTGTTCGAAGATTGTGGTGTACGGGCGTTGGGTCGGCACGCCACCACCGTTGTTTGGGGTGCGAGGGCCTTCCTGTCACTCCCCCCTTGCGGGGGAGTG
>VXPR01000081.1 GCA_009839405.1 Gammaproteobacteria bacterium | reverse complement strand
CGATGCCGAACTGATACATCATCCCGGCAACGGCGCAGCTCTTGCCCATCCCGAACTCGCAGCCACGCAGGATGTAGCCGTGCGCTGCCACCGGATCTCGCCCTCCACCCTGAATGCCCTTGAAATGCCCGGAGCCAATTACGTAGCAGCTCGTGGCGTCTCCGGATTCGCATTGCGACTCAAGCTCCTCCTGCATCGCGCTCGTCAGGTTCTGCCGGTAGCGAGCGCATTCGCGCCGCGCTCCCACATCGCAGGCCAAGCCGTACCAGACCTGCATCTGAACCGGCGTCGCGAGGTCGGGGCGACGCTCGTAGAGCGAGGCGAGTTCTTCGCAGCGGTTGGCGGCGCCTCGCGTACATCGCGCGCGGAGGGTCTCCGCCAGGTTGCTGCAGCCGGCCGGGCGATCCTCGGCGCAACTCGCCTGCCAATGCTCGAGATGTCGCCCAGGATGGTCGGATTCGATGAACTCGCCCAAGTACATCCACGCGAAGATGCCGATCCAGGCCGCCATGTGGACGAGGTTCCACTCCATGAAGGAGGCCGCCTCGAAGCGGTCGAAGCGCTTGCGCAGAGCCGTGAACTTCCGTGCGAGGAACGCGCCAGCGGCATCGAGCGGGATCACGAGGAGGTTCAGCACGGGCACGAAGAGAAGCTTGTCGTAGGCGAGCGGCTCACCGAAGAGGTCGAGCAGTCCATACAGCGCAAAGACACCCGCGCCGTAGAAAACGCCGAACAGGAAGCGCCCCCAGCCGCTCTGGGGCGAAGTCGCGGGATCCGTGATGAGGAGGTGGAGGCCGAGAAAGACGGCGACGGGAATCCCGGTGTCGACGAACCAATAGGTCCCGGTGGTGGCGCTGTACACGCTCGCGAGGAGGAACAGCATGCCCGCCGAGGCGAGCGTCACGAGCGTTACGCGAAAGAGAAACTGTGCGACGAGGCCGATCGCGAAGAGAAAGAGATACGGTCGGCTGTCGGGATCGACGAGACGCGTGTCGAGCGTTGCGGATAGCTGGGAGACCCAGGTGGTGTCGGTCTGGCCGGACGCGATCAGCACCACGGCGAAGAGGAAGAGCGCAAATGCCGACGGATTGAAGATGTGCGTTCGCACGCCGTCGCGTTGCCAGACGATGAACTCCTTCGCCAGGAAGCCGACCGCAATCAAGACGAATTGGTAGACGAACCAGTCGTCCTTGAACGTCAGAAAGAGATTGGTGCTGAAGATGATCGGCAGCGGCCCAAAGCCTAGGCGCCATTCCTTCCGGCGCGACCAGGCGAGCAAACCTTCGAAGGCGAAGGCGAAGAGGATCTGCGTGACGAGCAGGAGTGCGTTGTGAGCGACGAGCGCCCAATAGAAACCCCAGAAGATGTAGATGGACAGATGCAGGCAGGCTTGGACGTAATGCGGCGCGGCCAGGCGGACACGGAAGTTGAACGCGCGCGGGTTCGCACGATCGCGGAAGTAGAGGGCGAGGTACCAAACTGCCAGGACGCCGACGCCCGCGAGGTGGACAACGGGCAGCGTGTCGTGGTGCGCGATGCGGGGCGCGGCGGTGAGCGCCGCGAGCGCGCCGATGAAAACGACCGGCAGGAACGCGCCACGTCGGGGAGTGCCCTCGAGCACGGGAATGAGGCTCGCGGGTCCGCGTTGCACGCCGGGCATGTGTTCTGCGGCCGTCATGGCTCTTGTCGAGCTTGGTCCGCGAGGACGCAAGAGCAGAGTGTGCGACAGCCGGTACGACCGAGAGCGTCCACGAGGCCCCCGGGAGGTGCATCGCTGCCGTGTCTGGGGGCCAAACTCATTGGCACACCCTCCCGATGCGCAAACATCTCGTAGCACATCCGCAGAGGAAATCGCTCACAGTGCAGGCCACCGGGCACGATGTGCGCGGGGCGCGCTCGGCATGGGGAAACCGAGATTTGGCACTGGTTCCCGCGCGAGACGCGTTTGCGCAGGGCGGCATGTGGCAACGGATCCGTTACGCGGCTGACTGACGGGGCGTGACCGTTTTTGCGATTTGTGCTCTGGCGTTGATTTCCGCGAGGCGCAGTTCCCACGTCTGCTGGAGGTTGAGCCAGAGCTGGGGTGTCGTGCCGAAGTAGCGTGCCAGCCGAAGTGCCGTGTCCGCAGTGATGCCCTGACGCCCCTCCAGGATCATGGTGACGCGGCTCAGCGGCACATCCAGCGCCTTCGCCAGAGCGCGCTCAGACACCCCGGCGGCTTCGATCTCGTCGCGGAGGATTGCGCCGGGATGCACCGGCCTCATTCCGTTCCTGATTTCCACACGGGTCTCCTCATGCGTGGTAGTCGACGATCTCGGCGTCGCTGGGTCCATCCTCCTCCCACTGGAAGCAGCGAATTTCCTCAATCTGGCGGAAGAGGTAGGAGTCGAACCCACCAGGCGCCGTCAAGGCGTCTCAACGGCTTTGAAGGCCGCGCGCCCCACCGGAGGCGATGCTCTTCCATGGGCGATTATAGGGTGACGGGGATGCAGCACGGTATGGCCGTTTATGGCCGTTTTGCCTGCACAGGTGCTTGACATTCGTCGTGCGGCTGGGTGAGCATCTTGGTCGGCGCTGCTTCGCGCCTAGCCTTGGTCAGTCCTCCCCAGCAGGGCTGGTTTACGGGGTGAAGGGGGATCGATTCCTCGGAGCGTGGTCAAAGGTCATCTACTTCGGGTGGTGATCGCTGGGGGATCGAGCCCGCGGCGGGAAGACCGATGACAGTCAGAAAGCGATTCAAGCGGCTCGTTCGAGGCCGCGCCGGTGCAACCGGCGAGTCGTACACCACTGCCCTCGCGCACTTCCGCCGAGTCGCGGAGGAAGCGAACATGTCCCAACCAAGCGATCGTTATCTGGGCCTCGATGACAGCGAATACGAGCAGATGGATTCGCTGCTGGATGGCTTGCGTCCCGAGACGGTCACCGAGGCGCTTCGGCGCGTCGGTTCGTCATCCCAAGTGACTGCCTGCGAGCAAGTGCGGCAGTCGCGCTACAACTTCAGCTACGACATCGTGCTCGACGGTGCGCCGGTGGCGCTCAATGTCTGGTATGGCGCATCGCCGGCCGGAGCCGAGGCGGAACTGGCGCTGCGGCGGCGTCTCGTCTCCTGTGGTCTGCCGGTGCAGAGGGCGCTCCTTCCCGCTGGGGAGGAACGCCTGACGGTGGGCGGCAGGCCGGCTGTAGTGCTCGAACGGATCGAAGGCGAGGAGGGGCCCAACTATTCGCCGACCAAAGCCTCCGACGCCTACGTTGAGACTGCGGCGGCCATGGCGCGCCTCGTGGCGAAGATGCACGTCGCCGCTATGGGGCTTGAGGAGCTGGACTATCGAGAGCCGCCTTGGCTCACCAATCTGGCTTCATGGAAGACGGAACTGGACATGGCCAAGGCCGATGGCCGTGCCGTGGCCGTGCTTGATGCAATAGACGCGGCTGCGAGGCGGTTCCAGGTGTTTTGCGAAGGTGCGCGATTGCCCGTTGGGGTTGTCCATGGCTGCCCCGGGGCTTGGACCATACTCGTGGACGACGCTAGACAAATCGTGGCGTTGCTGGAGCTGGACTCGGCGCACCGAGACCATCTGGTGTTCGACGTTGCCCACTTGATAACGCAGTGGGGCCATGTCGCCGTGTCGGAGATGAAAAGCCGCTTCGAGCCGGTTCTTGTGAGGCGCATCCTCAAGGAATACTCCTCCTGGATCTAATAAACA
>VXPR01000011.1 GCA_009839405.1 Gammaproteobacteria bacterium | reverse complement strand
GCCGAGGCCGATGACGACGCACTTGTCCAAGCGGCTGATGACCGCCTCGTCGAAGCGGATCCCCCAGGAGGTGATGACGGCGTCGCAGTCGGCGGCGGCCTCGGCGAAGGCCTCGGCGGTGGGGCTTTCCACCTCGACGATGTCGGCCACGGGTGCGAGGGCTTCGAGTTCCAGGGCGTAGCGTTCGGAAAGGTCTGCAACCGCTGCCCTGCGCGGAAGCTGCATGGCGACCTTCTTTCTTGGCGATTCACTCATGGGGCTTCAGGGTTCCTTGTGATGGATGGGAGTGGCCCACTACGGGGCAAGGGTGCGGATGGCCTCTTCTCGGAGTCCCCGCTTGAAGATCTTCTCGGAGGCGATGCGGGGCAATTGCTCGTCGCGAATCCAGACGTGTTCCGGCACCTTGAAGCGGGCCAGGTGTTCGGCGACGTGGGCTTTCACGTCCTCTATGGAGAGTTGCTGGCCCGGAGTTCGCGCCACCACCGCGGCGACCGTCTCGCCGAGCCGTTCGTCGGGCACCCCGAACACGGCAGCCTCCAGGATGGCCGGATGCTCGTAGAGCACCGCCTCCACTTCCTGACAGCCGATGTTCTCGCCGCCACGCAGCACCATGTCCTTGAGGCGGTCGGTGATGAAGACGAAGCCCTCCGCATCGACGTGGCCGATGTCGCCCGTGTGAACCCAGCCATCCGTGAGCGCCTCGAAGGTGGCGTCCGGCTTGTTCCAGTATTCGCTGAAGTTGTTGACGCCGTGAATCCACAGCTCGCCGGTTTCGTCCACCGCGGCGTCGCGACCGTCCGGCAGCACTGCCTTCACATGCACCAAGGGTTCCACGGCGCGGCCGCAACTGCGCGGGCGTTCCATGAGCGCCGGGCCGCCGATGGTGGTGGCGAGACCTTGCGTCTCGGTCATGCCCCAGCCCGTGCCGGCAGCGCCCTTGCCGATGGCCTTCTCCACCTGCCGCGACTGTTCCGGTGCCATCGGCGCTCCGCCGCCGCCGGCACTCTTGAGGCTCGATAGGTCGTAACGGTCCCGATCCGGCGCCTGTGCCAGTTCCGCCGCCATCGTCGGCACGCCGTTGAAGGCGGTGATCCGTTCCGCCTCGATGATGCGCATGGCTTCGGTGACATCCCATTTGTACATGCCCACCAGCTTGCGGCCGGGCCGGAACGCGGAGAGCGCCTGCACGACGAGGCCAGTGACGTGGAAAAGCGGCACGGAGAGGATCATGGACTGCTGGTATGGCGACGGGTTTGCTGCCATTTGCCGTGCCATCTCCGGGTTCATGGCCATGCCCACGGCGCCGCCGCACTCCCAGCCGAGCAGGGCGTTGGTGATGGCGCGGTGGGTGGAAAGCACGCCCTTGGGATGCGCGGTGGAGCCGGAGGTGTAGAGGATGGTGGCGTTGTCCTCTGGGGCGATGGCCGGCTCGGGCATGGTTTCGGCCGCGCCGGCGAGAAACTCATCCCAAGTTGGCAGGTCGTCCTGGCGGTGGCGGATGGTCACCACTTCGATGTCAAGTGCGCTGAGGTGCGGCAGCAGCCGCTCGGTGCGCTCGATGTCGGTGAACAGTAGCCTCAGGCCGCTGTCCTCGATGCCATAGACGAGCTCTTCACCGGTCCACCAGGCGTTGAGCGCCACCGCCACGCCGCCCGTGGAAGTGATGCCCATGAACGCGACGATCCACTCGGGGTAGTTGCGAGCGGCGATGCCGACCCGCTCGCCAGGTGCGATGCCGCGTTCTATGAGCGCATTGGCGACGCGGGCGGCTTCCTGCCAGATGCCGCCGAACGTCAGCCGGGTGTCTTCATAGATGTAGAAGTCCGCATCGGCATGGGCGAGGCCCTGCCGGTAGAGTTCGCGCAAGTTCCGGGGAGCGTGCGCGAACACCGTGAAGCGCTCTCCACGGATGGTCTCGACGCGTGTCTCGAACGGCTGTCCCGCAGCCGTCACTTGGGCGATGGCGTCCGCCCGATCGATTGCCAAAGGCAATGCCTCCCCTTGCGCAAGGCGCGCAATCTACCAGATCGCGCCCGGCTCTTGTCCTTTCGTGTGCATATGATTGCGCTTCTTGGGAGAGGTGCCGGGCTACTCCATGACACCAGGGACAGTTCGCATGTTCAGTCGCTTTTTCCGCGATCCGCTGTTCGCCTTTGTGGTGATCGGCGCCGCGGTGTTCCTGGCGGACCTGCTTTGGCAGGAGGGGGCCTCGGATGCGGTGGTGGTGACCCAGGGCGACGTGGACCTGCTCGCCGAGCTTTGGAGCAGCCGCATGGGACGGCCGCCGAACCCAACGGAACTCCAGGATCTCGTGGACACCCACGTCACCGAGGAGGTGATGGTGCGGGAAGCGCGCCGGCTTGGGCTCGACCGCAGCGATCCCATCATCCGGCGCCGGCTGGCGCAAAAACTCACGTTCCTGGTGGAGGACCTGGCGGCGCTTGAGCCCCCGGGCGAGCAAGAATTGCAGACGTGGTTCGAGGCGCGCCGTAACGAGTACGAGAGCCGGGCGACGGTGACGTTCGATCACATCTATTTTCGTGGTGACGATGGCCACGAAGCGGCGCTGGCTGCACGCGCTGACCTCAAGGATGCGGAAACGGGGCGATGGCGGGAACTCGGCGATCCGTCGCTGCTCGCCCGCAGCTACAACGCGGCGTCCCGCGACGGAGTGTGCGGCGACTTCGGTCCGGCGTTTTGCGATGCCCTCGACGGGCTGACGGCCGCACCGACCTGGCAAGGGCCACTCGCCTCGACCTATGGCTCGCATCTGGTGCGCGTCATCAGGAAAACCCCGGCCGGATTGCCGGAGTACGAGGCCGTGCGCGAACGCGTCCGTGCCGACTACGAGCAGGAACTGCGCATCCAGGCGGGTGCAGAACTGCTTGAGGATCTGCACGAGCGCTATCAGGTGCAGTTGCCGACTTCCGGGCGAGCGATGTGATGCAGACCTCCGTATGCGGCCTTCTTGTCGCCCTCTTGGCGTTGTGGACCGGGCCAGCCGTTGGCCACGAGCTTAAGCCCGCCTTCCTGCGCATCGACGCCACTTCCGACACCGACTACGCCGTCGTCTGGAAGCGGCCCTTCGGCACTGGGGGGCCGCTGTCGTTGCGGCCGGTGTTGCCGGCGGGGTGCGCGGCAATGCCCGGTGGCATCGATTTCGTGCAGGGCACCTCTCTGGTGCGCCGCGATGTGGTGCGTTGCACGGAAGGCATGGACGGCAAGACCGTGGGCATCGAGGGCAATGCGGTGGCGATGGCGGACGTAATGGTGCAGGTGACGCTGCGCGACGGGCGTCAGATCAACGGAGTCATCGGCCGCAACCGACAGGAACTCTCTCTAACCGGTGGTGGGGCTCCGGTTGCGGACTACGTCGTCATCGGCGTGGAGCACTTGCTGCTCGGCGCCGACCACCTGCTGTTCTTGCTCTGCCTCCTCTATTTGCTTGGCACGCAGCGCCTCGGTCCGCTGGTGCAGACCGTGACTGCCTTCACCGTGGCGCACAGCATTACGCTCGCGCTTTCCGCATTGGATGTCGTCGTCCTTCCCGTCGCGCCCGTGGAAGCGACGGTTGCCCTTTCGATCGCCTTCGTGGCGGCGGAGAAACTGCGTGGCACCGAGGGCACGATCGCAAGCGAGCACGTTTGGATTGTGGCCTTCCTTTTTGGGCTGCTGCACGGCTTCGGCTTTGCCGGTGCCTTGGCGGAGAT
>VXPR01000199.1 GCA_009839405.1 Gammaproteobacteria bacterium | reverse complement strand
TTTATATCACCGGCCCCCCCCCCGGCTTTGGGGGGTGGTGGGGGCCTTCGCGCCCCCCCCCCGTGGGGGGGTTTGGCCACCCGGCGCCCCCCGCGCGGTTGGGGGGGGGGGGGGCGCCGGCGGGGTGCAGAGGTACTAGCCGGTGCTAGCTCGGAGGCCCAGCGGTCGCCACGGCTGCGACCTTGTGCGAAACTCAAAGCCCTGCAATCTCGTTCGCTGACGCCTGACTCCTATGAGCGCCGCGTGGCCGGGCATTCCGGCGATTGTCCTTTACCTTGCAGGGACCCTCCTTGCGGCGCGTCATATTCGCGCTAAAAACTGGATGGTCGGCAAGACCACGCAGATCATCGCCAGCGCCGCCACGCTGCTGCACGCCGTCACCGCGTGGCTGGCGATGGTGACACCCGACGGTGTGGACTTCTCGCTCTTTGTGGTGGGCTCGTTGGTGGCCGTGGTGCTCGTGGCGGCTCTGCTGCTGGTGTCGCTCGCGCAGCCACTGCACAACCTCTATCTGCTGATGCTGCCCATCGCCGCCTTAGCGATTGTTGGCTCGCTCCTGTTCGACGGCACGACCGGGCGCAGGGCACAGGTGGACATCGGCCTCGTCGCCCACGCGGTGGTGGCTGTGGCGGCGTATTCGGTGCTGGCGCTGGCGGCGTTCCAGTCCTTGCTGTACCTCGTGCTGGACCGGCGCCTCAGGCACCACGAAGCCATCGGCGCCGCCACCGGGCTGCCACCGCTGCAAACGATGGAGTCGATGCTGTTCGTGCTGCTGTGGACGGGGCTTGCGCTCCTCACGGGCGCCATCGTCACGGGCCTCGCCTTTCTCGACGATGTGCTTGCACCCCATCTCGTGCAGCACACCACCCTCGCCACGGCGTCGTGGTTCCTTTACGTTGTTCTACTTGGTGGGCACTTCCTGTTCGGCTGGCGCGGCCGCACCACGACGCTGCTGGCGCTGGTGGCGTTCGCGGTGCTCGCCCTCGCCTATTTCGGCGGCAAGTTTGTGGTCGAGTTCCTCGCGGCGTGAGCAAGTGCCCCCGCAGGGGCGAAGCATGCCCACGCCCGCGTTGAATGCACTTGATGGACTTGGAACGGGACGCGTAGGGGCGGGGCTTGTCCCCGCCCTCTTGAACACGCCGAGGGAGTCGTCGAAGCGCAGCAGTTGGCGCAAGTGAACTGCCAACGCACCCGCCAGGGCGCGCCGGGACGGGACAAGCCCATCCCGTACAGGGTGCCTACCTCCTAGCTCCCTCTCGATCCGCGCCAGCGTCGGTTCACCGCTGAGACGATCGCGCCAAAGGATGCCGTGATCGTGTTCTGGCTGACGCCGATGCCGAACGAGACGGAGTCGTCGTCACCCGCGACAGTGACGATGCAAATGGCGCTCGCATCCTTGCCCGTCGCCATCGACCGTTCGGAGTAGTCGATGATGTTGAGCGGCTCGTTCAGCGTCGTCACCATGCCGTTCACGAAAGCCTCGATGGGGCCGGAACCCACGCCGGAGATTGCCACGTCACCATCCGGCACCTCTAGCCGGGCCGTGCAGCGCTGCGCGTCGTCTTCGGCGCGGGCGAGGTCGTAGTCGATCAGGCGATAGGGGCCGTCGCTGACGACGTACTCCGCCAAGAGCGCATCGAAGATCTCCTCGGCCCGCACCTCACGATCAAGCCGTTCGGTGAGCGCCTGCACCACCTTGGAAAACTCCACCAGCATCTCGCGGGGCAAGGCGATGGAGTAGTGCTCCTCCAAGACGAATCCCACGCCGCCTTTGCCGGACTGGCTGTTGACCCGCACCGCTTCCTTGTAGGACGAGCCCACATCGGCCGGATCGATGGGGAGATAAGGCACCTCCCAGCGCGACTCGTCGAGCCGCGCCATGCCCTTGCGGATGGCGTCCTGATGCGAACCGGAGAAGGCGGTAAACACCAAATCCCCCGCATAGGGGTGACGCTCATGCACCGGCAGCTTGTTGATGGCCTCCACCGTGCGGCGGATGCGCGGCATGTCGCGCAGGTCGAGTTCCGGGTCCACGCCCTGGGAGAAGAGATTCATCGCGACCGTGACGATGTCGCAGTTGCCCGTGCGCTCACCGTTGCCAAACAGCGTGCCTTCCACCCGCTCGGCGCCGGCCATCAACGCGAGTTCGGTGGCCGCAACGCCAGTGCCCCGGTCGTTGTGGGTGTGGAGGCTCACGACGATGCGCTCCCGCTCCGGGAAGTTGCGGCAGAACCACTCGATCTGGTCTGCATAGATGTTGGGCGTCGCCATCTCCACCGTGGAAGGCAGGTTGACGATGATGGGCGACTCGGCCGTAGCGCCCCACTCGTTCGCCACGGCGTCGCAAATGTCCACGGCGAAGTCGAGCTCGGTGCCGGTGAAGCTCTCTGGCGAGTACTCGAAGGTGATTTCCGTGTCCTTGAGCGCGGCTACGCCCTCGCGCACCACCCGAGTGCCGCGCACGGCAAGGTCCACGATGCCGGCGCGGTCCAAGTCGAACACGACGCGTCGCTGCAGGGTGGAGGTAGAGTTGTAGAGGTGGAAGATCGCCTTGGGCGCGCCTTCAAGCGCCTCCACGGTGCGGGCAATGAGTTCCGGCCGCGCCTGGCAAAGCACCTGCAGCGCAACGTTGTCCGGCAAGAGCCCGTCGTCGATGATCTTGCGGATGAAGTCGAAGTCTGGCTGCGACGCAGCCGGGAAACCGGCCTCGACCTCGACGAAGCCGATGTCAAGCAGGAGCTCGAACATCCTGAGCTTCTCGTCCACGTTCATGGGATCGATGAGGGCCTGGTTGCCGTCGCGCAGATCGACGCTGCACCAGCGCGGCGGCGCGTCGAGCACGCGTTCGGGCCACGCTCGATCCGGCAGGGCAACCGGCTCGAAGGAGCGGTATTTCTCGAACGGCATGGCACCCTTGCGGCTGCCAGACGGAAACGCTTGCGGATTCACAGTCATTGGACACACACCAACTTCGCGAGACCTAGGGGCTTGAAGGTCTTTGGGGCGGATGGGCTATTGCGGCCCTGTCAAATGAATGTTGCCGGCTACGCCGGCAGGAGCAGGAGCAGAAGGAGCGTTGGACGCGTTTGTGGACCGCGAGGGTTCATGGTGAGTGGTGTTCGCGCCCGATTGGCCAATGTCAGGCGGCGACTATACAGAACACCGGGCGGGGTGCAAGCAGGCATCGCCTTTGTCAGCCCATGAACGTGCGCACAAGAGCGATGGCCACTGCGAGGGCACTAGCCGCCACCATGCCTATCAGCCAGCGAAGCATGGTTGCCTCGCGCTCGGCGATTAGGGTCTTGACCCCCTCAATGTCGGCTTTGGTAGCCAAGTAACCGATGGCCGTCTCAATGCCCGCTATCCGTTGCTCCAGCCTTTCGAGTCTCTCGCCTGTTCTTCGTTCGACCCGTTCGAGTCTCTCAAGCCTATCGTCTGTATCGGACATTGGGATTGCTCCGATCGCTTCTCCAACTGGGACATTTGCGGGTTGGGACATTAGCGTACCGACGGACGCCGTTGTCAAGATGCTCGCGCGCCCAAACTAGCGCATAGAAGGACACGCGGTTCAGAGCAGGCGCACACGCACGGCTTCAGCAACGGTACGGGCCCGCGAGCGCGCCGCCGCCGGGGGGGGGGGCGGCCGCCGCGCCCCCCCCCCCGCCGCGGGGGCCAGCACAACCACGGGTTGGGGCAACAAGCGAGGGAGTGAGG
>VXPR01000448.1 GCA_009839405.1 Gammaproteobacteria bacterium | reverse complement strand
TGCGGCTACAGCCCCGAAGAGATCACGCAAATGCGGGCTGACGGGGTGGTCCGCTAGGAACCCCCAGACGGAAGCCATGAACGCCTCCGCAGAGCGGCCGTTTCGGGTCCTGGTGATCTGCACCGGCAACCGAGCCCGTTCGCAAATGGCACACGGCTGGCTCCGCCACTTCGGCGGCAGCCGCGTAGCCGTGGCAAGCGCCGGCACTGAACCCAAGGGAGTCCACCCGCTTGCCGTCCGCGTTATGGGTGAGGTGGGCATCGACATCTCGGGGCACACCTCGGACCCGGTCAATCGCTACGTGAGCGAGGACTTCGATCTCGTCATCACCGTCTGCGACGCTGCGCGCGAGCAATGCCCCGTGTTCCCCGGCGCAAGGCGCGTCCTCCACCAAGCCTTCGAAGACCCCGACTACCCCGAACTCACCGAAGCCGAACTGACCGACGTGTTTCGTCGCATCCGCGACCAAATCGCCACCTTCTGCCGCAAGGCGCTCGAAACGCTCCCATGACGCGCTCGCAGCTACGGTCCGCAGCCCTTCAGCAGCCGTAAGTTAGCATCGCGCCTAATCGCCAGACCAAACCAGCCACTATCCCACCCTTGCGCGCAACCTCCATCGTCGCGGTTCTGTTCTGCTCCACCGCCGTGGCGGTGGGGGCGTCGCAGTACGCCTTTGGCCTGTTCATCCTGCCCATCGAAGAGAGTTTCGGCTGGACGCGCACCGAAATCAGCGCCTCCCTGTCGTTCGCAGCCGTAGGGGGCCTCACGGCGCCCCTGCTCGGACGGGCCATGGATCGGTTCGGTGCCCGCCCGATCCTCCTCCTCTCGCTGGCGGTGTTCGGCGCAAGCTTCTGCCTGCGCCCGCTCATGACCGAGCTGTGGCATTGGTATGCGCTGAGCTTCCTCCAGTTCGCCACTTTCTCCGGCATGACCGTGCTGCCGGCCGGTCGCCTGATCGCCACCTGGTTCCCGCGCACCCGTGGACGCATGACCGGCATCGCCGCCGCTGGCAACAATGTCGGTGGGCTTGTCATTCCACTTGCGGTCGCCGCCCTGCTGGCGGCCATGTCCTGGAGCGGGGCATCGCTCGCCATCGGTATTGCGACATTCGCCATCGGCGCCGCCGCCATGCTCGTCATCCGGGAGTCGCCGGCACCGAACGCGCCCGGACAACCCCTCGTTTCATCGCCCGAGCAACCGGCCCCACCATCGGCGAGCCCGAGAGAACTGCGCGACACTGTGCGAAGCCGCACCTTCGGCGCCGTGCTCGCCGCCATCACCCTCGGCACCTTCACCTACAGCGCCATCCTTCCCCACGCGCTCGCCCACATGGTCAACAGGGGCATGGGGGACGCCGCCGCCCTTTCCGCCCTCGGCACCATTGCCGCCGCCGGCATCGGCGGCAAGCTCCTGTTCGGCTGGCTCTCGGACCGCTTCACGGCCCGCCAGGCAATGGTCGCCAACCTCATCGGTCAGGCGCTGTTCGCTGCCCTCCTCGCCGCCGCCAACAACCCTGCCCTGCTCGCCATCGCAGCGCCCCTGTATGGCCTCTTCATGGGAGGCTTCGGCGCCCTATACATCCTGGTGGTGCA
Source organism: Gammaproteobacteria bacterium (assembly GCA_009839405.1). GTDB lineage: Bacteria > Pseudomonadota > Gammaproteobacteria > Pseudomonadales > Azotimanducaceae > VXYL01. The sequence continues at coordinate 2,139 of VXPR01000448.1, read as the reverse complement.
GGAATCCTTCGACATGCGCCACTTCGGCAGCGTCATGGGCCTCATGAACCTCGGCACCGTGCTCTCGTTCGGCATCGGCCCCCTGATCGCCGGCGCCGCCTACGACATGTCCGGCAGCTACACGCCCGCTTTCCTCATCGTCTGCACCTTGTTCGTCGCAGGGGCGGCTGCTCTGTTGGTCCGCGCTCGCACGTAAAGGCTCCGCAAGCCAAACGCCTTGGCTCAAGGTTCCTCAGGCGAAAAGTGCCGCCATCATGGTCCAGCCTATGGCGGCCAATCCTGCGGCTACCGAAGCCTGCGGGATCTGGGTGCGGACGTGGTCCATCAGGTCGCAGCCGGTGCACATGGAGCTTAGGACGGTGGTGTCGGAGATGGGGGAGCATTGGTCGCCGTACACGCTGCCGTCCATGACCGCGGCGAAGCAGAGGGTCATGAAGAACTGTGGGTGGGCGAGGTCGTTGGCGCCGGCTACGGCCCACGCGAGGGGCATGGCCAGGGGGAACGCCACTGCGTAGGTGCCCCAGCTTGTGCCGGTCGAGAAGGCGACCACCATGGTCAGGACTTGCAGGAGCACGGGGAGCAGGTAGTACGGGATGCTGGCGCCCAGGAGTTCCACCAGATAGACGGCGCCGCCGGTCTGGGTGCTGATGCCACCGATGGTGATGGCGAGGAGCAGGATCACGGAGCCGAGGACCACGCCCTTGATGCCGTCGTGGAAGCCGCCGATTAGGTCCTTGAGCGACATTCCGCGACCGAGCGCCATGCCGGCGGCCAGCAGCAGGGCGATGCCGAAGGCCCAGAGCACGTTGGGGGTGCCGGTGGCGACGAAGGTGCCGATGGAGACGCCGATCAGCGTGCCGAGGGGCAGGAAGAACTCCAGCACGTGCGGGCCATACCCCTCCGGGACGTGGCTCGCGTGCAGTTCCTTGGCGCTCAACGGTTCCGCGCCTTCCGCGTCGAGGGCACCGGTGCTGCGGGAGCGCTCCATCGCGGCTGCCATCTGCGGCCCCAGGAACGGCGTTTTTTCGACGCTCAGCAAGAAGGTGCCGAGCACGGCAAAGATGGCGTAGAGGCAAAAGGGAACGCTCATAAAGAAAAACTGCACGCGGTCTGCCTCGGTCGCGAGGAAGCTCACGCCAGCGACGAAAATGAAGGCCTGCACATAGCCGGGCCAGGCGTTGAAGGCGAGCTGCGAGGCGATGGGCGAAGAGGTGGAGTCGACGATGTAGGAGAGTTCCTCGTGGCTCACCCTCTCCCGGTCGGCGATGGGCTTGACGGTGGTTCCCACCAGCACCGTGCTCATGGTGCCGCCCTGGAAGAAGATCACGCCGAGCATCCATGCCGTGAGCTTGGCCGTGCGTGGGCCGCGCACGACATGGCGGGTCATGAACTCCGCGAACGCCTGCGCCGCGCCGGTGCGGGACCAAACGCCCATCAGGCCACCGAGCAGCCACAGGTAGAGCACGAAGATGCTGGCGGCGTTGGTGGTGGCAAGCGATGGAATCAGCACGGCACCGGTAAGGTCGTACTGGCCAAGGACGAGGGCGCCGGAGACGATGCCGCCGAGCAGCGAGGTGACGGGCTCCCGGGTGAGCCAGCACAGCATCACCGCCACCACGGCCGGCAAAAGCGACCAGAAGCCCCAGTGCAACTGCGCGTCGAGCTTCTGGTAGGTCGGCTCGGCGCCACTGTCGTCGACGACGTATTCCTCCGTGATGCCCGGCGGCTCGCCGCCCGCCACCGCCGCCCTGAGACGGCTGTCGGCAATCGGCACGGCATCGAAGTAGGTACGCTCGCCCCGGGCGATGTAGTAGGGCTGTCCCGACTCGGCCATCTGGGCATCGAGAGTCGTCTCGGTGACGCTGAACGTGGGCGAGACGAACGCGCCGACATACCAAGACGCCGCCATCGCTACGGCGAAGAGGAGAAAGGTCCTGAGGCGGGGCTTCATGGGATGTCCTCCCGTGACTTGCGCCGATTGTAGTGGCTGGCGCAAATGGCACGGACCTCGCCCTCCATGCGCACCGCTAGCCCGCGCCGTAGAAGACGACGCTTGCGCCGGAGTCGAGCCCCCCTGCGAGAAGCCCCCCTCCGAAAAGCGAGGCGCTTTTCGACTCCCCCGCAAGGGGGGAGTGACAG
>VXPR01000096.1 GCA_009839405.1 Gammaproteobacteria bacterium | reverse complement strand
GGGGCGTTGGGTTTGGTTTTGCCGGTCCGGCCTGCCCTTCCCCCCCCACTTTGTCATCGTGTTCTCTTTTGTGAGCGGCCTCGGCGCCCGCTTGGGCGCGCTAGCCGAAGTGGTGGGCGATGCGAACATGGGCCATACTCGTGGCAGTCGCAAGGATCGTTGCGAGCGGAGAGGTGTTGCGATGCCGTTGTCGGGTGTTGTGCAGAGGTTAGGGCTCGGTTGGGTCGGTGGCGTTGCGGCGTTGGCGTTCGCTGGCTTGGCGCATGGTGGCGTCACGCCCGAGCAGCCCGGCACCACCACCTTGGGGCCGCCGTCGGCTTCCTGGTTCATCATCAAGAACGTGATGGGCAGCGCTTCGGTATTCGACGCCGCCGATGGCGAGATGCTCGGCACGCTGTCGCTGACGCCTTGGACACCGACGGTTAGCAGGCATCGGGAGCGGGGCGAGATCTACGCCGCGGAAGTCTTCTATGCACGCCAACACGACGGCGAACGCACCGACGTCCTTCGCATCTATGCCCATGAAACCCTCGCGCCGGTGGCGGAGGTGCCCATTCCGGCCAAGGTGGCGTCGCTGCACCGGAACTACATGGCGCTCTTGTCTGGCGGTCGGTATGTAGTGGTCTTCAACATGACCCCGGCGCAGTCGGTGAGCGTCGTGGACGTGGTGGAGCGCCGCTTCGTTGGCGAAATCTCCACCCCCGGCTGCGCCAACACGATGGCGGCGGGTGAACGCGGCTTCCTCATGGTGTGCGGCAACGGCACGCTGCAGTGGATCGGCCTCGATGAGAACGGCGAGGAGGCGTCGCGGGTGCGCAGCGAGGTTTTCTTCGATGTGGACAAGGACCCGCTCCTGGGCAAGCCCGTGGCCAGCGGCGGTGGCTGGCAGTTCATGACCTTTGAGGGCCAGGCGATGCGGGCCTCGGTTGCGGACGGAAGCATCGTCGTGAGCGATGCGTGGTCGCTCATGGGCGAAGACGACCAAGGCTGGCGGCCGGGAGGTACGCAGCCCTTCACCGTTCACGACGAGCTCGGTCTCTTGGTAGTGCTGACCCACGAAGGCGAGAAGGACACGCCGGACGAGGCCGGAACGCAAGCATGGGTGTTCCACCAGGAAGGACAGCGTCGGGTGGGCAGGATCGAGTTCGAGGAGCCGGTGGGCGCCGTGCATGTGGTGGAGGGCGAAGTGCCGCTGCTGCTTGCCAACTCGGGCAGCAATGTTCTCGTCTACGAACTCGCCACCGGACGGCTCGAACGCACGATCGAAACGGGACGGGGCGGCTTCCTGCTGTCGTATTGAGATGACGCACGCCGGTTCGCCCATGCTGGCCATCGCCTTGGGGTTCGCCTTGCTGCTCCTTTGGGCGGCGGTGGGCAAGGCGCGGGACCTTGCGGGGTTTCGGGCTGTGCTGGCGGACTACCGGATTGTGCCGGCGCCGCTCCTAGCGATGGCGACGGTCGGGGTTCCGGCCGTGGAAGCCGCGATTGCCGCATCGTGGCTGGTGGCGCCGTGGTCTTCTTCGGCCATGGTGTGGGCTTCAAGCATGACGACCCTTCTCATGCTGGTTTACGGTGGCGCGGTCGCCGCCAATCTCGTGCGCGGCCGTTCTTGGATCGATTGCGGCTGCGGCGCCGGGGAGTCGGTCGCTTGGCCGATGGTCGCGCGCAATGCAGTGCTTGCGGTTTTGGCCGCTCTGCCACTCGCAATTGTGGAGGCACCGCCGCCCGGCCCGCTTGATCTCGCGATGTCGCTGCCGCTGCTTGCCCTGGCCGCACTCGTCTATCACGCCGGCAATGCGCTCATCCGCAATGCCGTCCTCTTGAGAACCTGAGGCGGCGGGTCTATGGAAGCAGGCGTGCTGTTCGATGTGCTGCTATGGGCGCTCGTGCTGGTATTGGGTGTGGCGGTGCTGGCGCTGGCGCGGCAGGTGGGCGTGTTGAGCCAGCGCATTGCGCCCGTGGGCGCGCTGACGCCTGTGCATGGCCCGAAAGTGGGTGAACTCACCGAAGCCCTCGAAGCGGTGGACCTCGACGGTCGCAAGCAGCAAATCGGCGGTACGTCCGCCGGCGAAGCGACGCTCCTGCTCTTTGTCTCGCCCACTTGCCCCGTCTGCAAGGCGCTGCTCCCGGCAGCAAAGTCGCTCGCTGCGGCGGAAGGGCTGCGGCTGGTGTTCGGTAGCGATGGCGGGGAACCTGAGCGGCATCGGGCGTTCGCGAACGAGGCCGGCATCGGCAAGTTCCCGTATCTGCATTCCGAGGCGCTCGGTTTGCGCTACGGCGTCAGCCGGCTTCCGTTCGCCGTGCTGATCGGCGCGGACGGCACGCTGCGTGGGCGGGGGCTCGTCAATACGCGGGAGCATTTGGAGAGCCTGCTTGAGTCGTGGCGCACGGGCATTGCTACATTGCAGGATTACGTGCGGGAGTTTGATCCCGTCCAGTCGGAGGAAGTTCGATGAAGGGGCCATCAGGTCAGCAGGGCGACAACGGCGCCGGCATCGCCGGCTGGTTCGACGGCGCGGCGCACCGGGCCACGGCGGGACTTGCCCGCCACACGTCGCGACGCGGTTTCCTCGGAAGGCTGGGAGCAGTATTGGCGGGGGCCGCTGCCGTGCCCTTGTTGCCGGTGTCGCGTGCCTTTGGCGCGGAAGAGGAGGGTGCAGAGGCGTCTCTGCCGGAACCGGCAGCGGACGGCATCGTCGAGTACGGCGACCCGCAAAGCTGCGAATACTGGCGCTATTGCGCGTTGGGCGGCTCCCTCTGCAGTTGCTGTGGCGGCACCATGAACTCCTGCCCACCCGGCGCCGAGCCTTCGCCCATCACCTGGGTGGGCACCTGCCGCAACCCGGTGGACGACAAGGAATACCTCATTTCCTACAACGACTGTTGCGGCAAGGCGTATTGCCCGCGCTGTTCCTGCCACCGCACGGAAGGCGCGAAGCCGTCCTACTTTCCGAGCAAGAGCCCCAACGTGCTGTGGTGTTTCGGGGTGGAGAGCAACGCCTACCACTGCACGATGGCGGCAGTGATCGGCGCGGCCCCGGAGGAAGCGGAAGCGACGGTTGACGAGTCGTAGGGCTTCGCGGCCGCGCGCAATGGGCAGGCACCTTTGGCCCTGCGCCGCGCTTGCTCTGCTCGCCGCGGGCGCGCTGGGAGAAACGGCATCCGTGTCGTCTGACGCGGCAGCGGCCCGTTACGACTACCTCCTGCACTGCGCCGGCTGCCATCTAGCCGACGGCAGCGGCGCACCCCCAGAAGTCCCGCCGCTGCGCTCGATGGCCCGTCTCGCGGCGATGCCAGACGGGCGCGATTACCTCGTCCGCGTCCCTGAGGTGGCCCAAGCTCCCCTCCCGAACACCCGCCTAGCGAACCTTCTCAACTGGGCCCTCCAGGAGTTCAGCCGGGACAAATCGCCGGCAGGATTCCGCCCCTTGAGCGCCAAGGAAGTCGGCGACGCCCGCCGCCGCATCCTCAAGGACCCACTCCGCGCCCGAGCCGAAATCCTCAAGGCAGCGCGGTAGGAGCCAGCACCGTAGAAAACGACGCTCGCGCCGGAGTTGAGAACTCTCCCCCTGCGAGAAGGCCCCCCTCCGAAAGGCGAGGCGCTTCGGCTCCCCCTCCAGGGAAACGAAAGAGGAGGGACGGGAGGGGGCTTCGTTCGGGATTGTGGCGTTACGGGGTGTTGGGTCGGCGGCCCCCCCACCCGACAGACAAACAGCACTAGCAGAAAATAAAA
>VXPR01000519.1 GCA_009839405.1 Gammaproteobacteria bacterium | reverse complement strand
CCACAAGAACCGTTGCCTTCGGACAACGCTTCTTGCCCCAGCCCAAGCCGTCCTACCACCCTGTAGGACTTCGCCGAGACGGCGAAGTCCTATAGGCTGCTAGACCTTCTCCCGAATGCGTGCCGCGCGGCCGGTACGCTCACGGAGGTAGTAGAGCTTGGCCTTGCGCACGTCCCCGCGCCGCTTCACGTTCAGCGACGCGATCAGCGGGCTGTGGGTTTGGAAGGTGCGCTCCACACCAACGCCGTGCGACATCTTGCGCACCGTGAAGGAGGAGTTGAGGCCGCGGTTGCGCTTGCCGATGACGACGCCCTCAAACGCCTGCAGGCGTTCACGGGAACCCTCCCGCACCCGAACCTGAACGGTGACGGTGTCGCCCGGCGCAAACGGCGGCAGCTCTCGCGTCTGCTCGTTCTCCAGCGCTTCAATGATTTTGTTGCGGCGCATTGGGCTCGTCTCCTTGCGTGTGTGTGGGTGCGGCATTTGTTGCCGAAATGGCTGCTGCGGCAGGCTGCTCGGCGATGTATTCCGCCAAGAGTGCCCGGTCGCGCGGTGAGATGTCGCGGTCAAGCAAGAGCTCCGGGCGACGCAGCCAAGTTCGTCCGAGCGCCTCGCGGCGGCGCCAGCGCGCCACTTGCGCGTGGTTGCCGCTCAGCAGCACCGTCGGAGTGGGTTGCCCTGCATGAATCTCCGGACGCGTATAGTGCGGCCAATCGAGCAATCCGTCCACATGCGATTCGTCGATCACCGAAGCGGGATTGCCGAGCGCCCCGGGCAAGAGCCGTGCCACGGCATCGATCACCACCAGCGCCGGCAGTTCCCCGCCACTCAGCACATAGTCGCCGATGGAAACCTCGCGATCCACGTTCTGCTCGACAAAACGCTCGTCGATGCCTTCGTAGCGCCCTGCCACGAGCACGAACCCCCCGCCCGCTGCAAGCTCCGTGGCCGTCTGCTGCCCAAACCTCTCTCCCTGGGGCGAGAGCAGGATCACCGGGGCGGAAGTTGGCAGGCGCTCCCGCGCCGCCGCAACCGCGCCGGCGAGCGGCGCCGCCAGCATGACCATGCCCGGGCCCCCGCCAAAAGGGCGGTCGTCCACATTGCGCCGTCGATCGTCCGCGTGTTCGCGGGGGTTCACGAGGTCGATGTCGAGGCGGCCTTCCCGCACGGCGCGCGCGACGACGCCCTCCGCCATCGCCGCACGGATGACTTCGGGAAAGATGGTGACCACAGCGGCGCGCATCGTCAGTTCCAGTCCGGTTGCCAATCGACCAGCAGCGCGCCGTGGGCCGACGCCGGCAGAGCGCTTGCCACGGAAAGCACATGCGCGCGGACGAAGGGAATCAGGCGCTCCGCGCCGTGGTCGTCCAGCACCATCACATCGTGAGCGCCGGTGGCCATCATGTCGGCAACCGTGCCGAGCACCACGCCTTCGAGATTGCGCACTTCCCTGCCAACCAAGTCGCGCCAGTAGAACTCGTCCTCGTTCGGCGCCGGCAAGCTGGTCGCCGGCACGCCGATCTCGACGCCCTTGAGGGCCGCCGCGTCGTCGCGATTGTCGATGCCGGCAAGGCGCGCCACGATGCCTCCACGATGGCGTTCGACCTCGGCGTCCGTGTCCATCCACTGGCCGTCGCGGCGAGCAAGCCAAGGCCGGTAGTCAAGTACATTGTCCGGGGGGTCGGTGAAGGAACGCAGGTGCACGAAGCCGCGAACGCCAAACGGTGCGCCCATCGCCGCCACCACCACGACCGCTCTGGCCTCGGCAGAAGGCGGTACGGGGCGCTCAGGCAGTTTCGGCAGCGGCTTGCTGAACCGTCGCCCGTCGCACCTCAGCCACGAGCTGGCGCACCCGCGGCGTGGGCTGGGCGCCGACCGAGAGCCAGTGATCGACCCGGTCGAGATCGATGCGAAGCCCTTCGCTCTGCCCCCGGGCGAGCGGATTGTAGAAGCCGACACGCTCGATGAAGCGCCCGTCGCGCTTGGCCGAGCGTTCCGCCACGGTCACATGGTAGAAGGGATTCTTCTTGCTGCCGTGTCGGGCCAGACGAATGGTGACCATCTTGGTTGCGCGCCACCCCTGATTGAAAGGCGCGGCATTATACGGAAAACGCGGGGAGTTGGCGGGATCGAGAACCCGCCATGCGCGTCTTTCCCGCCCCGCGCCTCAGCGGCGCCGGTGGCCTTGAGCCCGAGCCTGGCCGCCGGCGGCAGCCATGCCCCGCATGAGCTTCTGCATCCCGCCCTTGCGGCCCACCTTCTTGAACATCTTCTGCATCTGTCGGTACTGCTTCAGCAATCGGTTGATGTCCTGCACCTCGGTGCCGCTACCGCTGGCGATGCGACGCTTCCGGGGCCCGTTGAGGAGGTCTGGGTAGCGCCGCTCGCGGGGAGTCATGGAGTCGATGATGACGCCCATCTGCCGGAACATGCCGTCGTCAATGCTGGGATTCTGCGCCCCCATCTGCGCCATGCCGGGCATCTTGTCCATCATGGCGGTGACCCCGCCCAAGTTCGACATCTGCTGGAGTTGCTCGCGGAAGTCGGCCAAGTCGAACTTCCGGCCCCGTTCGATCTTACGCGCAAGACGTTGCGCCTGGCGGCGATCCACCTTGCGCTCGGCCTCCTCGAGCAGCGACAGCACATCGCCCATGCCGAGGATGCGGGAGGCGATGCGCTCCGGATGGAACGGTTCGAGGGCGTCGGTGCGCTCGCCGGTGGAGAGGAACTTGATCGGCTTGCCGGTAACTGCGCGCACGGAAAGCGCTGCACCGCCGCGGGCATCGCCGTCCGCCTTGGCAAGGATCACGCCGGTAAGCGGCACTGCGCGGTCGAAGGCGCGAGCCGTGACTGCCGCATCTTGACCCGTCATGGCGTCCACCACGAAGAGGGTCTCGGCGGGAGCAAGCGCCTCGTGCAGGGCGGCGATCTCGGCCATCATGTCGTCATCGATCGCGAGTCGGCCCGCAGTGTCGACGATGAGCACGTCGTCGAACCGCACCTTCGCCTCGCGCAGCGCGCGCTCGGCGATTGCGGTCGGAGCTTCCTCGGCGGTGCTGGCGATGAAGTGGGCGCCGGTCTCAGGCGCCAACGTGCTGAGCTGGTCAATGGCGGCTGGCCGATACACATCCGCGCTGACCAGCGACACCTTGCGCTGCTCGCGCTCGGTCAGGTAACGGGCGACCTTGGCCGCCGCGGTGGTCTTGCCTACCCCCTGAAGCCCCGCCAGGAGGACGACGGCCGGCGGCGTGGCGGCGAGACTCAGGCCATCGTTCGCCTCCCCCATGAGGCGCACGAGTTCCTGATGCACGACTTGCACGAAGGCATCGCCGGGCGCAACCGATCCCGTAACCTCGCGGCCAACGGCACGTTTGCGGACATCCGTCGTAAAGCTGCGCACCACCTCAAGCGCCACATCGGCATCGAGCAGCGCCATGCGCACCTCGCGCACAGAATCAGCGATGTTGTCCTCGGTGAGCCGCCCCTTGCCGGCGACGCTGCGCAGCGCCCGCGAAAGGCGATCGGTAAGGCTGTCGAACATGGTGAAAGTGTGCTTAAGGCGGGAGCGGCGCATCATACCGGACGCCTTCGTCTGCCCCAGAACACCAGCCCGCCTTCAGGATGCGCTAGGAGGTAAGCGCCGTAGAAAACGGCGCTGGTGCGAAAGGGGAGTGACTGGGGGGCTTCGTTCGGGAATTGTGCGGTACGTGGCGTTGGGTCGGCGGCCCCCCCTCCGAGAAA
>VXPR01000098.1 GCA_009839405.1 Gammaproteobacteria bacterium | reverse complement strand
GCCTAGGCAACTGCGCGGGAGAGGCAGCGTCAATCGGCCGGCTGACGGCATCGTGACCCAGATAATGCTTGCGGATCTTCGTGAGTTCGCCGATGGGCCAGCCAAGCCACACGAGCGAGAATTTGTGGGCGCGCATGTAGTCGATGGCGTTGTTGGCGTAAGGCGGGCTGGTCACCACCAGGTCCACGCTTGCATCGGGAAGACCTGTCGCCTCGGCCGGGGCATCGCGTACTTCATGGCGGCCCGTTGGTGTCACATCGAATCGCTGGTTGTTCCGCAGCCGCTTCTCGAACTCCGCGAAGGCGGATCGAGGCGGTTTCGCGCGCACTCGGTGGGGTCGGGTGTGGGCAAGGTCCCGGGCCCAAGAAACGCCGCCCGATTTGGCGATGATGGTCGATGAGAAAACGACCTGGAAGTACCGCCGAGCAACGTCGGCTGCCAGTGCCTCCACCTCCATTAGGAGCGCCAGCAACTCTCGCTGCACCGGTTCCGAGAACCAGTAGTTCAGGAACTCCCGCGTCTTCGCGTCGAAGCGGCGGTCGCGTTCGGCCGCCAACGCGCCGTTGTCAACGGCATGTCGCAGTTTGGCTCGTTCGAGAATCTCCATGCCAGTTGCCATTGCGAGGTCGGCGGGCAGGGGCGCCAGCTTTGCCCCAGCGATCAGCCGAGCCAATGGGTCGATGTCGCAGCCGATGGCATTGCGGCCGAGTCTTGCCGCTTCCACCAGCGTCGTTCCGGAACCCAACATTGGATCGAGCACGGTGTCGCCGCCATCGGTGAGCTCCTCGATGAAAAGCCCCGGCAACTGCGGCGGGAACTTGGCGGGGAACGGGTGCCAGCCGTGCGATCCCTGATTGGTGTTTGTGCCGTGGAAGCCGAGGTCTGCGTCAAGCAGCATCCTGAGCTTGCCCCGACTCGACGGCGGGATGTCCATCGTCGCTTGGACCGTGCTCATGCCCCGCTCGCCCTAGCGGCGGCGGGACGCCGGCGCGAGCGCCGCACGGCATCCACTATGCGCTCGCCGAACAACACCGCGAGCAGCGTGCCGTAGATCACGGCGTCGAGATAGCTCACTTTGGAAAGCCACAGCAGGTGGATCCATGCGGCGAGGGCGGCTGGATACACGAGACGGTGGAGTTGGCGCCAGCGGCGGCCCAGGCGGCGTTGCCAACCGCGGGTGGAGGTGATGGCGAGAGGGATCAGCATCAGCAGGGCGGCGAGGCCCATCGTGATGTAGGGGCGCTTGATGAAGTCTCCGAGGATCGTGTCGAGGTGGAAGCCGGCCAAGAGGCCAAGGTATGCGGTGAAGTGCAGCACGACATAGGCAAAGGCCCAAAGCCCGGCCATGCGGCGGAACTGGATCAGGCGCGGCTTGCGGGCAACGCGGGCGACGCTGGAGATGAGGAGGGTCACGAGGAGGGTTCTGAGACCCCACGCTCCGAGCTCGTGTACGACTGCCTCGCCGGGCTCGGCGCCAAGCGCGCTGCCCGGGGCGGCGACCTCGCGGGCGATGTCGCTCGCCAGCCACGCGAGCGGCAGCGCGAGCAACGCAAAAACAGCGACTTTCGGCAAGAAGCGCGGCAAAGGGCCTGCGTCCGATGGGTTCGTGGCTAGTGAAGGAGCGCCGCTTTCAATAGAGCAAGCGCAGGTCCATCCCGGAGTACAGGCTGGCCACCTCGTCGTAGCCGTTGAACATGCGCGTGTCAATGCGGTTGGGGGAGAACAGCGAGCTCGGCAGGCGGCGCTCAGTCGCCTGGCTCCAGCGGGGGTGGTCCACCATCGGGTTGACGTTGGCGTAGAAGCCGTACTCGTGCGGCGCGGAGACGTTCCACGTCGTCCTCGGTTCGCGCTCGGTAAGGCGGATGGAGACGATGGACTTGATGCTCTTGAAGCCATACTTCCACGGCACGACGATGCGCAAGGGGGCACCGTTCTGGTTCGGCAGCAGCTTGCCGTACATGCCGACGGCGAAGATGGCCAGGGGGTGATAGGCCTCGTCGAGCCTGAGGCCCTCGACATAAGGGAAGTCGATGCTGGTGAAGAAGCCGCGCTGGCCGCGCATCTCGTCGGGGCGATAGAGCGTCTGGAACTCCACGTACTTGGCGTTGGCAGTGGGCTCGAAGCGCTCGATTAGCTTCTTCATCGGGAAGCCGATCCACGGGATCACCATGGACCAAGCCTCGACGCAGCGCAGCCGGTAAATGCGCTCCTCGAGGTCGATGCCGGCGAGGAGATCCTCGATGCCGATCTTGCCGGGCCTTGCCACCTCTCCGGAAACCTCGACGGTCCAAGGGTCGATGCTCATCTCGTGGGCGTGGCTAACGGGGTCGTCCTTGTCCGTGCCGAACTCGTAGAAGTTGTTGTATTCGGTGGCCAGGCGTTCGGGCGTTGTCTCCTCGCCGATGTCGGCGCCCGGGGCGAACGCCTGTTCTTCGAGCCAGGAACTCGGCAGCGCCAACGCAGAGCCCGCGGCGATGCCGGCACCGCCGGCCAGCGCTTGCGCCATGAACCGGCGCCGCGAGCGATACACGGTCTCGGGCGTGATTTCGGAAGGACGCACGTCTCGGGGCACCGCTGCCTTAATCAACATTCCTTGTCTCCTCCGTTGCCTGGGCCCGGTCCGACTCGTCCGGTTCCTCCGTCTCGGCCAGTGTTTCGAGCCCTCGACTGCGGCGCCACAGATGGACTGCGGGGCCCGAAAGCGCATACCCGGTGAAGCACAGCAGCAGCATCGACGGTGGATCGATGAGCAGCAGGCCAAAGACGAGCACCACCGCCACCAGCGTCACGAACGGCACGCGTCCCTTCACGTGCAGGTGCTTGGGCGAATAGTAGGTGAAGCCCGACACCATCAGAAGGCCTGCGCCAGCGACGATGGCTGCCATCGCGAGGGCGGCAAACAACGTCGCCGGGCCGTCGAGCGCCTCGCTCCAAAGCCAAACCGTGCTGGCGACGATGGCGGCCGCGGCGGGGCTCGCGAGCCCCGTGAAGGAGTAGTTGTCGCCGCTCGTGTTGAACCGGGCCAGCCGCAGCGCGGCGCAAGCCATGTAGATGAACGTGACGACCCAACCCACCTGACCAAGCTGCGACAGCGCCCAGGAGAAGGCCACCAAGGCCGGCGCCACCCCGAAGGCAACCATGTCCGAGAGGCTGTCGTACTGCGCGCCAAACTCGCTCTCGGAGCCGGTCCAGCGTGCGACTCGACCATCCAGGACATCGAGGCACAAGGCGCCAAACACCGCCAGCGCCGCCGCCACAAAGTGGCCGTTCATGGCGGCGACGATCGCGTAGAAGCCGAAAAACAGGGCACCGGTGGTAATTAGATTGGGCAGGAGATAGACGCCGCGACGACGCGGGCCGTCGCGTTCGCCTTCGCCATGCCCGGCGCGAAGCTGCGTCCACCGATGGCGCATCCGGCCTCGCCCGGAGGACGTCTGCCACCGGCTTCGCCGCCTTTCGTTCTGCACGGTCATCGACGCACCCGCACTCCTGTCAGTGCCTCGCCTTCAATCATCGAAGTTTGCGCCCAAAGGCGCTTGGGCGGAAGCATTTTTCGAGTCTGGTTGGTGCCTCACTTTGGCCTTGCCGGCAGTACGGATGGCGCTGGAAACTGGCGATCGTGTTCGACTGGCTGCCGGCACCGCTCTGGAGGGAAGACGTCCCGCCCCATCGCGCCGCAAGCACGCAGAACACTCGTTGCACCAGCAAGATGCGCGCCCATGGGGGCGCGGTGGGGGGGGGGGCGCCC
>VXPR01000523.1:3423-3750 GCA_009839405.1 Gammaproteobacteria bacterium | reverse complement strand
GTCGTGGACCGGATCGACCATCTATACAAGACCCGAGAGGCCGTCACGGGTGTCGCTTCCGGCTTCGAGGATCTGGATCGCATCACGGCCGGCTTCCAGCCGGCCGAGCTGATCGTGGTGGCAGCGCGCCCTTCCATGGGCAAGACCTCGCTCATCGTCAACTTCGCCGAACACGCGGTGATGAGCGACACCGCCAGCGAGGGCGCCGTGCTCATCTTCTCGATGGAGCAGCCGGCAACGCAGCTCGTGATGCGCATGCTGTCGTCGCTTGGCCACATCAACCAAAGCCGGCTGCGCACGGGCGATCTGTCCGAGGACGACTGGCCC
>VXPR01000523.1:0-3413 GCA_009839405.1 Gammaproteobacteria bacterium | reverse complement strand
AACCTCTACATGGACGACACGCCGGCGCTCACCCCCAACGACGTGCGCGCCCGAGCCCGGCGGGTGGCGCGGGAAGCCGGCGGGCTTGCGATGGTGATGGTGGACTATCTGCAGCTCATGCGCGCTCCCCGCGACTTCGATAGCCCCGTGCATGAAATCTCCGAGATTTCCCGCTCGCTCAAGGCCATTGCCCGGGAGATGAAATGTCCCTTAGTGGTGTGCTCGCAGCTCAACCGCGCCGTGGACAAGCGCGAGAACAAGCGCCCCTTCATGTCGGATCTGCGCGATTCCGGCGCCATCGAGCAGGATGCTGACGTGATCCTGTTCATCTACCGCGACGAGTTCTACAACGAAGACTCCAAGGACAAGGGCATCGCCGAGATCATCGTCGGCAAGCAGCGCAACGGCCCCATCGGCACGGTCAAGCTCGCCTTCGACGGTTCCCGCACCCGCTTCGACAATCTCGCGCCGGGCGACTACGACGACTATCCACCCCCGCAGTAGGCCCGGGTAAGGCAAAGGCGCAGCGATGGCCCGAAGCAGCGCTCTATACGTTTGCACCGACTGCGGTGCCGAACACGCCAAGTGGCAGGGGCAGTGCTCGGCTTGTCACGCATGGAACACGCTCAAGGAGTTGCGCCTGCCGGCGCAGGGCAAGGCGAAGTCGACCGGGTCTCCTGGCTACGGCAGCGCAAGTGCCGAGGTGGCACTGCTTGCCGATGTTGCCGACGCGACGGAGGAGCGCTTCGGCTCCGGTCTCGCCGAACTCGACCGCGTGCTAGGCGGCGGCTTTGTGCCGGGTTCTGTCGTACTGATGGGGGGCGACCCCGGCGCTGGCAAGAGCACCCTGCTGCTGCAAGTTGCTACTGGCCTTCATGGTGACGCAGGTGCACAGGGTGCTCTTTACGTCAGCGGTGAAGAGTCGATTCAGCAACTCGCGCAGCGGGCACGGCGGCTGGGCCTGGCACGGGACTCGCTACGGGTGGCCTCGGAAACCTCTGTGGACCGCATCGAAGCCTTGGTGACGCGGGAGGCGCCCGGTCTGGTGGTGGTCGATTCGATCCAGGTGATGCACGTGGACACGGCAGTCAGCCTGCCGGGAAGCGTGACCCAGGTGCGCGAGTCCGCGGCGCGCCTCACTCGCCTCGCCAAAGAGACGAGCACCACCGTCGTCATGGTGGGCCACGTCACCAAGGAGGGCAATCTCGCTGGCCCCAAGGTGCTCGAACACATGATCGACTGCTTCATGATGCTCGACGCCCCGGCCGGCAGCCGCTATCGCACCTTGCGTGGGCAGAAGAACCGCTTTGGTGCAGTGAACGAACTCGGCGTGTTCGCGATGACCGAAGAGGGCATGAAGGAGGTGACCAACCCTTCCGCAATCTTCCTCGAACGACCCAAGGAGGCGGCCCCCGGCAGTGCGGTCACCGTCACGTGGGAAGGCACCCGCCCGTTGCTGGTGGAGATTCAGGCACTGGTGGACGATGTCCAGGGCGGCCATCCGCGCCGTGTGGCGGTGGGGCTAGACGCCCAGCGCCTCGCCATGCACCTCGCCGTTCTGCACCGCCACTGCGGCGTGGCAATGGCCGATCAGGACGTGTTCGCCAATGTGGTCGGCGGCGTGCGCATCAACGAGACGGGCGCAGATCTCGCGCTCATGGCGGCAGTGATGTCGAGCTTCCGTGCGCGCGCCCTGCCCCGCGATCTCGTGGCGTTTGGCGAAATCGGCCTCACCGGCGAAGCGCGCCCTGCCCCCAACGGCCAGGAACGCCTGCGCGAGGCTCGCAAGCACGGCTTCACACGCGCCATCTGTCCTCGCGCCAACCGCCCTCGCCAACCCATCGACGGTATTCAGGTTCACGCCGTCGCAACGCTGGCCGAAGCCTTGGACGTCCTTCGGGAGTGAGCGGGGAACGCGGCTGCAAGTTCAACCTTCACCCCAACTACGCCACGCTTGGGGCGGGGACGCCCCTTCTTGGTGCAAGATTTCGCTGAAAGTCAAGCAGCTATCCAATATCCGATTCCTGTTAGGGTTCGCGCCCATGTAAACCCGTGGAGATAGGCCATGAAGCCTGTGCCCGAAGCCACCTTGCAGCGCGTTGCGGTCTCCGCCGGCCTGTTTCGCATGTTCGCTTCGAGAGCGAGCCTAGGCGTGGCCGTCGTGGCGGCAGCGGCGCTGCTGCAGTCATCGGTGCTCGCCTCCGGCTCGATCACCGCCGGCGGCGCGATCAGCCCTAGGGACGCATACGTTCAAGGCAAGGCGCTGACGTTCAAGAAACTCGTCTGTGCAACCTGCCCGATTGAGCGCGGGGCGCTGGATCGAGCGCGGGCGCAGAGCTTGAAGAACAGCCTGGAAGCGCGCGACGAGGCCGTAAAGCCCGGCACGCCCGACGATCAACACATCGCCGTGCTCGATCGCGACGAGCAGGAGGTGGTGCATTACTTCCTGACTCGGCGCTACAAGCTATAGGACTAGGCGTTTAGGAGAGCAAAGATGAGATATACCCCGCGCATTTGTGCCCTGGCGCTCGCCGCCCTCTTGGCTCCGGCGACGGTGCATGCGGAAGGCACCGTGTGGCTGCCGGCCCCCGGCGCGACCTCGCTGACCGTTGCCCGCATCTCGCAGGAGGCGGACGATTTCTGGCACATCGTCGATGGCCGAATGTCGCACACGCCCTTCGGTCCGGGGCTGGACCAGACCAGCACGCTGTTCAGCGGCACCTACGGCATCTCCGATGCGCTTGCGTTGGATGCGCAGTTCGGCTGGTCCGAAGCGTCGAACAAAGACTCGAACGGCCCCCATCCCACGCTCGATGGGCGGGTGGACACGAACGTGGGCGTGACCTGGCGCTTCGCCGATGAGCTGCTCGGCGAGACGCCCAGCATGGCCGTGCGCTTTGGCGTGATCCTCCAAGGGGACTACGACACCGCCTACCCCACGGCGATTGGCGACGGCGCGGACGGATTCGAGCTTTCCGGGATCGTAGGCAAGGTGTTTGCCGACCGCGTCGCGCTGTCGGGCGAAATCGGCACCCGCAATCGCGGTAGCGACGTGCCAAGGGAGACCTTTGTGAGCCTAGATGCACACCTCATCGCCAGTTCAATGGTGGTGCTGAGTGCGGAGTATCACCTGCAAAGGTCCGATGGCGACCGCGACATCCACGGCCCCGGCTTCACCCGCTTCGTGCTGCCGTTCGTCGCCGAGGAGTTCGACCGCATATCCCTGGGCGGCACCCTGTCATTCGACCGCTTCGACGTGAGCCTGCGCTGGTACGACGTGACCGATGGCCGCAATGCGGCGGACTACAACGCGATAGCTGGCGCATTCACGTATCACATTGGGCGCTAGCGCGCCCTTGCGCGCGCGTCGGCAGTTTGCTTCGCAAATGTGCCGGTCTGCTGGTTCGCATTCG
>VXPR01000558.1:1066-3751 GCA_009839405.1 Gammaproteobacteria bacterium | reverse complement strand
CTTCGTCGCGGATGCGGATGTGGTGGGCGAACCGGGCAACGGTTGGCAGCAAGTGACCAGCGAACTCGGCTACGAACGCAGCGGCCCCGAACGGTTCCTCTCTGCCTTTCGCGTTTTCGTGGAGTTTGTCCGCGCCGTTGGCAACGCGCCGACGCCAGAGCAGGCGGCCCTCGTCGGACGCTTGGCGAGCCATTTGATGACGTTGCGGAAGATGTCCATCTCCGTGGCTGCCATGTTGCAGGAGGGAGCGAATCCGGGCGTGGAAGCGGCGCTGGTGAAATCCCTCGGCAACGATTTCGAGAAGATGCTGCCGGAGGTTGTGCGCCTGGCGCTGCCGCAGATGCCGCCCGAGCACCCCTTCTCCCGCAGCCTCGCCCAGACCCTGATGCATTCGCCGTCGTTCACGATACGGGGTGGCACGCGGGAGATTCTGCGCGGCGTGATCGCTCGCGGGTTGGGATTGCGCTAATGGACACGCTGGTAGCCGACGCAGCGGACCGCATCTTCGCCGACCATGTGGACAAGCCGCTGCTGGACCGGGCGGAGTCCGGGGAGTTTCCACAGCGGCTTTGGCAGGTGCTGTGCGAGGCGGGGCTGCATCTGGTGGGAACGAAGGACTCCGGTACGGGCCTGTCGGACACCTTTGGCCTGCTCAAGGTGGCGGGGCGCCATGCGGTGCCCCTGCCTCTGGCGGAGGTTTGGATCGCGGGTTTTGTGCTTGGCGGCGAGGAGGCCGATGCTCTCACGGTCGTGGCCGACGACGGGTTGGTGGTGGCTTGGGGTCGACGCGCGGAGCGCGTGCTGACGCTGGATGGCCGATTGGCAACGGAGTTCTCGGCCGAAAGCGGCGCCCACCTTGCCGGCGCGCCTCGCGCCCGCCTTCGCGTGGATGGGGCCTCGGAGGTCGACTTGCCCGGCGAGATGCCCGAACTGATGGCGACGACTCGTGCTGCCCTCGCTGCCGGGGCACTCGAGCGCACGCTTGAACTCGCCATCGAGTACGCCACCACGCGCAGCCAGTTCGGGCGCACCATCTCCCGCTTCCAGGCCGTCCAGCATCAGCTCGCGGTGTTGGCCGGCGAAGTGGCGGCCGCTGTGCGAGCCTGCGACGGTGCCATTGAGGCCCTCGATGGCGCCGCCTTTGGCACCCAGGCGGCGGTGGCCAAGGCGCGGGTGGGAGAGGCGTGCGGCATGGCCGCCGAGATCGCCCATCAGGTGCATGGCGCGATGGGGTTCACCCACGAACACACGTTGCACCATTTCACGCGCCGGCTGTGGTCTTGGCGGGACGAGTTCGGCAACGAGGCGTATTGGCAACGCCGCCTGGGCGAACGCCTGGCGGCAACCGGCGCGGACGGGCTGTGGGACTTCATCGCCCAAGAGGGGTGACCGATGGCCCTCCGCCAGTGGACGCGCCGGCGAGCAGCCTGTCGCGTCGGTCGAGGCCCGCCATCCAGCGCAGGATCTCATCGACGACGAGGTCCGGGTTGCCGATCTGGCAGTGCTCGGCCGCATGCTCGGCGGCGGTCGTCAGGCGGGTGGCGACGGACCGTGCGCCGACGAGCGCGTCGGCCAGGTGCCGCAGCTGGTCGCGCGGGACGAGGTGGTCATCGGAGCTCGACACGACCAGGACGTCCTGGGCGATCTGGTGCGCCACATCGCGCAGGTGAAAGTCAAGCATCCACTGCAGGTAGCCGAACGGGTCGATGCGGCCGCTGACGTGCATGCCGTGCGAGACGGCCCAGTTCGCGCCCGCGTCCGCCGCCATGCCCCTCTGCACGGCCCGGTTGACGGTGCGGCGCCAGCCCCACCGCACCAACTGAAGCACTCGCCCGCCTCGCTTCTCGCCCATCGACCGCTTCACGCATTCGGCGAAGTCGTGTATGGCGCCCCAACAGACCAAGCGCCGCACGCGGCTGTCGAATGCCGCCGCCCGGGCGGCGAGGAACGAGCCAAGGGAGATGCCGAGCAGTGTGCAGCTCGGAACGCCCAGGGCGTCGAGCACCGTGCTGGTGGGCCGCTCCCAGTCGGGCGTCATGGGCAGGCCCGAGCGGCGCAGTGCACAGCCTTGCCCTGGTCCCTCGTAGAGGACGACCCGGTAGCCAGCCTGGCGCAGGCGCAAGGCTCTGCCGCAGAGTTCCTCGATCACGCCGTCGTAGCCGGTACAGAACAGCAGCACGTCCTTTTCCTCAGCGAGCGCCGGCAAATCGATGACGCCAAGCGAACCGCTGCCGAATTTGACCTCGCGCCGACCGGCGCGCGCGTCCGGCGTGACCTCGTAGAAGAGTTCCATGAACCGTTCGTAGGCTGGCTCCTTGTCGGGATGCGAGGCGGCCATGAAGAACTCGGCTCCGCGGTAGAGAAAGGCCGCGTCGCGGTGCCGGCCGTCGTCTTCGGCACGGCGCGCCTCGTCGAGCACGACCCGGACGAAATCGACTTGCGTCGCGACCCGTGCACCGATGTCGAAGAGCCGAGCCTCATCGATCTCCCAGGCAAGCCGGTTGAGCATGAAGTTCAGGGTGGGGTGCGCGGCGAACGCGAGGTACCCCGGCTTCCTCTCGGTCAAGTGCCCCTCCTGCATCGCCTTTGCGCTATCCGTGTTTGTGTCTTGTAGCACAGTGGTCGTGAACGCGGCCACCGGCGGGGGGGCGGGGCGCCCCCGCCGCCGCGCGGCGGGGGGGCCGG
>VXPR01000558.1:0-1056 GCA_009839405.1 Gammaproteobacteria bacterium | reverse complement strand
CCGCCCTCGCCTTGGCGCTACCCGTGTTGGGGTGTTGACCCACTGGGGCCGGTACCGCGGCCACCGGCGGGCGCTGCGCGCCCGCGTCCCGGCAGCTTGGGGCGACGCTAGTCGGGCATGGCTGTCGAAACTGGATCGCCGGGTGTAGGACAATCGCTGCGGAACGGAACTATCCGATCGGACAGTTGACTCGGCCTCGAGGTGCTCTTGTGGAAAGACCAACGAGTTGAGGACTTGCTTCCTGCGAATGCCCGGGCAGGCACGCCGGCGCGCCCGTCGTCGCAAAATGAGGGCACCGTGAATCTCGCGGCACGGCTGGCGCAGCGTTCCATCCGGGTGGCCGTGAGTGAGTGCCTGCTCGGTGCCCCCGTGCGTTGGGATGGTGAGCACAACGCCGATATTTGGCCCCGAGAGCTATTGGAGGCGGTGTTCTCGCTGGTGGGGCTTTGCCCGGAAGTCGGCGTCGGCATGGGCGTGCCCCGACCACCGATCCAACTCATCGGCAACGCAACCTCGCCTCGCGCCGTCGCTGTCCATGACCAGACGCTGGACTACACGGACCAACTCGCGTCGTGGCGCCGCACCGTCACTCCCTCGATTGCGGATGTGTCGGGCTACGTTTTCGCCGACCGCTCGCCAAGCTGTGGCCTCACGGGTGTGAAGGTGCATGCCGAGAACGGCAAATGGCAACGTGTTGGCACGGGAATCCACGCCGCCGCGGTGGCGTCTGCCTGGCCAGAACTGCCGCTGATCGACGCCGAAGACCTGCGGGTGCGAGACGCGCTCGAGCGCTTTGCAGTCGCGGTGGTCCGCCATGCCGTGCCCGACGAGCCCCTTGCCGAAGAAGCAATACTGAGCGAACTCGCAACGCACTGGTAAGCAGCCTCGGCATTCACGTCCTCGAGACCAAGCGCCCGCTAGGAGCGTGCGCCGTAGAAAACGGCGCTGGCGCGAAAGGGGAGTGACAGGAGGGCTTCGTTCGGAGAGTGTGGTACGCGGGCGTTGGGTCGGCGGCCCCCCTCCGAGAAAAGCGGGGACGCTTTTCTCGACTCCCCC
>VXPR01000295.1 GCA_009839405.1 Gammaproteobacteria bacterium | reverse complement strand
GGGCATATACGCTCCTCGATCTCCACCTAGCAACCCTCGATCACTTCACGAGCTTCGTCGAAGCCAATCGGCCTAGACTAGATGAAGTACGCGAAATGCTCACGATGATGAAGTAAATCTGCTTGCGTAGACGATTTCAATGCGGCGCGGTTGCCGGTTGACTCGGTTCTTGCGCCGAAGGGTCCTCAAGCACGAAAGCGTCGATCCGAGAAGCGAACTCGGATAGTCGTCAAGGACGTAGATGATCGGAGTCAACCGTGATCCGACCTCCCGGCGGCGAATCCTAGGTATCCACCGCTTCGGACGTGTCGAGGTGATCGACCTTCTTGACATGACAGACCGCGCCTTTGCCGACTGGAAGGAGGTACGCCAATCGGTGCACGCCGATGTGCTCGTAGGCTGCCCGCCTTTCGACAAGATTCGCAGTTGAGGCCGAACAGCCCCAAGCGCTCCAAACCGCACGGAACTCAGCTTCGCCCCCAAGGGGAGGTCGCCTATGTCGAACGACCCTCAAGCCTGTGGCGGGACGGTACACACCGACGCCCTAGACGATTTGGTACATACAGTCGCTAGAGCGCCAAGCGACGGAAGTCTCCAAGGAGGGTCGTCAGCGTGGCCATGAAGCGGCCGGCTTCGGCGCCGTTGATGGCGCGGTGGTCGTAGGAGAGGGATAGGGGGAGGATTTCGCGGGGAACAAAGGCTTCGCCGTTCCAGACTGGCTTGGTGGTTAGACGCGCCACGCCGAGGATGGCCACCTCTGGTGCGTTTACGACGGGCGTGAAACCCGTGCCGCCTATGGCGCCTAGGCTGGAGATGGTGAAGCAGCCGCCTTGGATTTCGTCGGGCTTCAGGTGGCCTTCTCTTGCGGCGGCGGAGAGGCGTTCGATTTCTCCGGCGAGTTGCCAGACGCCTTTGGCGCCTGCGTCGCGGACGACTGGCACCACGAGCCCCGCTTCGGTGTCCACCGCGAAGCCGATGTGCATGTAGCGCTTGTGGATCAGCGCGGTCACCTCGCGGTTCAGGGAGGCGTTGAACTGCGGGAAGTCGGTGAGGACCCGGGTGCAGGCTTTCATGATTAGCGGCAGGGGCGTGAGCTTGGTGCCCCGTGCTTGTGCTTCGGCCTTGAGGGACGTGCGGAAGGACTCTAGCTCCGTCACGTCCGCTTCGTCGTGTTGGGTTACATGAACGACGCGTGTCCAACTGCGTGCCAGATTGGCCGCGCCTCGGGCCTGCACGCGGCTGAGGGGCACTTCCTCCACCTCGCCGAAGCGGGAGAAATCGATCGCCGGGGCCGCCGTTGCTCGGGCCGGTGCGGCTTCGGCCACCATCGACTGCTTCACGAACGCCTTGACGTCGTCCTTGACGATGCGGCCGTGGCCGCCGCTCCCCGGCACGTCTGCTAGATCGACGCCGAGTTCCCTTGCGAGACGCCGCGTTGCGGGGCCCGCATAGACCTTGGCCCCGGGCGCGGACGGATCGTGCGCAGCTTCCACAGCGGGATCACCGGTCACGCCGTGCCGCGCCTCGTCGCCTGACTTGGTGCCGGCATCCGCGCTGTCGATGAGTTGGTCCAACTCGCCGATCAGTTTCTCGAGGCCGTCGGATTCCCCGCCCCTCGGTTGCTCGGAAGCCTCCATGGTGGTCTCGTCCGCCGGCGTCGCTGCACCGGGAGCCTCCTGCGCCGTCTCTTCCGTCCCGGCCGCATCTGCCGATGCCACAGCTTCGAGCACGACGATCGCGTCGCCCTCGTTCACGAGATCCCCAAGCGAAACCAGCACCTCCTGTACCGTTCCCGCCGCCGGCGCCGGCACCTCCATCGATGCCTTGTCCGACTCGATGACGATCAACGCGTCGTTCACGGCCACCGTGTCACCGGCCGCGACGCACAGCTCAATCACCTCCACGTCCTGGGCGTCGCCAATGTCGGGAATGCGAACGTCCATGTCAGCAAAGCCTCGGGTTGGGCTTGTCTTCGGCAATGTCCATCGCCTGCATGGCAGCGGCCACTTCCGCTGCCGACAGCACCTGCCGCGCCTGCAGTTCCCTGAGCGCCGCCAGCGTGACGAAGCGCTCGTCCACCTCGAAGAAGTCGCGCAGGCGAGCCCTGGTGTCGCTGCGGCCGAAGCCATCCGCGCCCAGCACGCGATAGGGCGCGTCGAAATAGCCGCGTATCGATTCCGCATGCACCTTGATGTAGTCGGTCGCGGCGATCACCGGCACTTCGCCGTCGAGCATCCTCGCCACGTGGGACTTGCGCGGTTCCTCCGCGGGATGCAGCAGGTTCCAGCGCGCCACATCGGCACCGTCGCGGGCGAGTTCGGTGAAGCTGGTGACGCTCCAAATCTCGCTGGCGACGCCGTGTTCCTCGAACAGCCGCCGCGCCGCCTTGCGCACCTCGCCGAGGATCGTGCCGCTGCCGAGCAGACGCACCCGCTTGCGCCCGGCGTCGTCGCCGCGCCCCCAGAGGGTAGGTCGTTCATCCTCCGGGCTGTCCGCGCCCGCGCTGCCGAGGGTTTCCAGCAAGTACATGCCCCGGAGGATGTCGTCCCGCACACCCTCCGGCATGGCCGGATGCGCATAGTTCTCGTTCATCAACGTGATGTAGTAGAACACCCGCTCGCCAGCCTCGAACATGCGCCTCAGGCCATCTTGCACGATCACTGCCAGCTCGAAGGCATAGCAGGGGTCGTAGGCGACGCAGTTGGGGATGGTCGATGCCAGCACGTGGCTGTGGCCGTCCTGATGCTGCAAGCCTTCGCCGTTCAGCGTGGTGCGACCGGCGGTGGCGCCCAGCAGGAAGCCCCGCGCCTGCATGTCTCCTGCCGCCCAGGCGAGATCCCCCACGCGCTGGAAGCCGAACATCGAATAGAAGATGTAAAACGGCGCCAAGGTGTAGGCGTGTGTGCTGTAGGACGTGGCCGCCGAAAGCCAGGCAGCGAAGGCGCCAGCCTCGTTGATGCCCTCTTCCAGCACCTGCCCGTCTCTGGACTCCCGATACGAGGCGATCTCGCCGGAATCCTCCGGCTCGTAGAGCTGTCCTTCGCTCGAGTAGATGCCGAGCTGGCGGAACATGCCTTCCATGCCGAAGGTACGCGCTTCGTCGGGAATGATGGGGACGATGCGCTTGCCGAGCTCCTCCTGCCGCACCAGCGTCGCCAGCACGCGCACGAAGGCCATGGTCGTCGAGATCTCACGCTCGCCGGTGCCGCGCAACTGTGCGTCGAAGACCGCAAGGTCCGGCACCGCGAAGCCACTCTCCACGGCAATGCGGCGCGGGATGCAGCCACCGAGCCCCGCGCGCTGGCGGTGCAGGTAGGCGAGCTCGGGAGAGCCTTCGGGGGGGCGGTAGTAGGGAACGCTTTCTAGCTCCGTGTCAGTGATCGGCAGGTCGAAGCGGTCGCGGAAGTGCCTGAGCCCTTCGAGGCCCAGCTTCTTCACCTGATGGGTGTCGTTCTCCGCCTCGCCGGCGTCCCCCATGCCGTAGCCCTTCACCGTCTTGGCGAGGATCACGGTGGGTTCGCCGGTGTGGTTGACGGCAGCGTGGTAGGCCGCATACACCTTGAACGGGTCGTGCCCACCCCGGTTCAGGCGCATGATGTCGTCGTCGGAGAGGTTCTCTACCATCTCGGCCAGGCGCTCATGCTTGCCGAAGAAGTGCTCGCGGGTGTAGCCGCCACCCTTGGCCTTGTAGTTCTGGTATTCGCCATCGACCGTCTCGTCCATGCGGCGCTGCATGAGGCCGTCGGTGTCG
>VXPR01000336.1 GCA_009839405.1 Gammaproteobacteria bacterium | reverse complement strand
CCTCGCGGGGGAGTCGAGAAAAGCGTCCTCGCTTTTCTCGGAGGGGGGGCTAGCCGCAACTCCCGACCGACCCATGCAACCCCCCGCTTGCGGGATAGCAACAGGCACCGCAGGAACAGAGCCCTCGCCCGGCTTGTCAGTGGCAACGGAAAGCTGCGAGAGCGTGGCACTTGCTTCGCCGCGGGTTTCTTGCGCGGCTAGGGCTTCAACGCCCTCGCCCTCAGGGCTCCCTCCATTTCCGAGCCCGTCGCCGGGCTAGCGGAAAGACGTGGTGTTTGCGGGCTTCAGGAGGAAACGGCTTCGTCGCGGGTGTCGAAGATCTTGATGATCTGGTCGAAGCCGCTGATCTCGAACACTTCGCGGATCGGCGCCGAGAGGGAACAAAGGCAGAACTTGGCCTTGCGCTGGTCCAGGGACTTGGCGATCAGGAGCACGGCACGAAGCCCGGCGCTGCTGATGTAGATAAGGTCTGCGAGATCGATGACGACGCGCTCATCAGAGTCTTGGATCGCACCGATGAGGGAGTCCTGAAAATCGGTCGCGTTGCGGCCGTCGATGCGGCCTTCCGGCATTGCGACCAAGGTTGTTCCGTTTCGCTCGGTGGAGATGTCCATTCGGGGAATCCTTGCCTGGCAAAGTGCAACCGCGACCGCGCCCTGCCAGACCTTCTGACGACGCGCATCGCAAACGTGTCCCAATCCCTCGCGGGAAGGCGGCGCATTATAGCCATTTGCCTGCCCAATGAAACGCCAAGTGCCGAGCTTTGCCGAAGCCAGTCTCCGCCTTGCCATGACCTAGAAGGTAAGCGCCGTAGAAAGGACACTTGCGCCGAAGTTCAGAACCCTCCCCTTCTGCGAGAAGCCCCTCACATGTCCAACAACGGTGGTGGCGCGCACTTTCCTGTCACTCCCGAGACCGCGCAAGCCTTGAGACCATCAGTCGCTTTCCACCTTGTCCCGATACTCGCAGAGATCCTCGATCACGCAGGAGCCGCAGCGCGGCCGGCGGGCGACGCAGACGTAGCGGCCGTGCAGGATCAGCCAGTGGTGTGCATCCACGCGGTAATCCGGCGGCACGAAGCGCATCAGCTTGTCCTCCACCTGCCGCACCGTTTTGCCCGGGGCGATGCGGGTGCGGTTGGCGACCCGAAATATGTGCGTGTCCACGGCGATGGTGGGCTCGCCAAACGCCGTGTTGAGCACGACGTTGGCGGTCTTGCGGCCGACGCCCGGCAACGCTTCGAGCGCCTCGCGGGTGCGCGGCACCTCGCCGTCGTGGTCAGCGAGCAGGATCTCGCACATGCGCACGACGTTCTCGGCTTTGGTGTTGAAGAGGCCAATGGAGCGGATGTAGTCCTTGAGTCCCGCAACGCCCAGCGCCACGATGGCCTGCGGCGTGTTGGCCACGGCGAACAGCGGCCCGGTGGCCCGGTTGACGCCCACGTCCGTCGCCTGCGCCGAGAGGATCACGCTGACCAGGAGTTCGAACGGCGAGCCGAAGTTGAGCTCGGTGGTGGGCTTCGGATTCTCCGCCCGCAGCCGCTCGAAGATCTCGCCTCGCTTCTGTCGATTCATTGCTGTGGCACCGCCTTCCGTTCCAACCCTCTTTTCAATGCCGGACATGGTTCTCAAGGAACCTCTGCGCCACGCGCGTCAATGCCAGCAACACCCCTGCCACCAAGAACGCACCGGGAGCCATTGCCGCGAGTGGAAAGCCGAGCGCGAGGAATTCTCGCACCGCACCCATCACCAGCAATGCGAGGGCAAAGCCGGCCGCCGCGCCCGATGACGACACCAGTGCCCGAAGGATGCCACTTCGGGCGGCACCGGCGCCGGTCTGAGACCGCTCGATGTGCGCCAGGATCATGCAGTTGGTGACGATGATCTGCACGAACAGGGCGATGCGCTGATACAGCTCGAAGGCATACGCCTGCATCAGCAGCATGGCGACCGTGGTGAAGGTGGCGATGAGCAGCACGTAGCACGGCAGGCGCACTTGTGCCGGGATGATGCGGCGCAGCACCGCCGCCAGCAGCGACGAGCCAATCAGCACGCCGGCGCTCGCGACCGCAAGGCCAGCCGCGTTGGCGACCGTATTCGACACCGCGAGCAAGGGACACAGGCCCAATAGCTGCACCGCCGCCGGATTGCGCTCGATTGCTGCGCGGGCGAAGGAGCCGAGGGCCGTCTCGCGGGCGGGAGCAGTCACGGTGCCGCTTCGCTCGGCGCGGGCGGACATGCGCTGGCCGCTTCCACGTGCCGCCGCCGGGTGGCGGTCACACCGTCGATGACGGCGCGCGACGTGATGGTGGCGCCTGTCACCGCGTGCACTTCCTCGTCCTCGGCTCCGAATCCGGTCAGCCAATCCGACTGCGGCAGCAGGATGTCCGCAAAGCCCGGCGTCTCCGCATGGTGCAGGACCCGTACGCCGGCAATGCGCCCGTCCGCAGCAAAGGCGACGATGTAGTCCACTTCTCCCCCATAGCCCCGAGTGGTGTCCCGCCGCAGCACGAGGTCCCGCTCGCACAGCGGCAGCGAATCGTCCGGCACCGTCGCCGCCACACCCGCAAGCTCTCGAATCACCTGCCGCTCGGCGGCCAGAGCGTTGGTGCGCACCCGCTCCTCGGTGAGGTGCTGAACCGCAGCAAGGATCGCGCCGGCGGCGGCCATGAGCGCGGCGGTCACAAATACGCCCTGAAGCGCCTGCCTACCTCTCCTAGCCTTCATCGACGGTTCCCCGGCGCTGCAGCGCATCGAGCGCGGGCGCCGCGAGGTTGCCGAGCAGCACGGCGAATGCGAGGCCGTCGGGATAGCCACCATCGGCGCGGATGAGGAAGGTCACGGCGCCAATGCCGATGCCGAACAGCCATTGATGCGCCTCGCCGCGGGGAGCGGTGACCGGGTCGGTGGCGATGAAAAACGCGCCGAGCATGGTGGCGCCGCTGAACCAATGGAAGAGCGGCGAACCGAGGCTCTCGGAACTGCCGCCGTCGTGCAGTGCCAGCGCCGGCAGCCCCATCCCCAACAGCACCGCCAATGGGATGCGCCAGTGCACCACGCGTGTCGCCACGAGGTACAGCCCGCCGACGAGGGCCGCCGCGTTCACCCACTCGAACCCCCTGCCGCCGACGATGCCGAATGTCGCGGCGCGAAACGCCTCGTCCACTGTGTCCGCGCCGCGAAAGCGCAGCGCGTCGAGGGCCGTGGCACCGGTCTGGCCATCGACCCAGGTGAGGGCATGGGGCCATGCAACCAATACCGCCGCATAGCCGGCCATGGCGGGATTGAAGACGTTGCGGCCGAGCCCGCCGTAGGCCTCGCGGGCGAGGCCAAGGCCCACAAGCACTGCCACCGGCGTGATCCATAGCGGCGCGGACGGCGGCACCGCGAGCGCGATGAGCAGGCACGTCACCGGCGCTGAGCCGTCCGCAAACACGCGCAGCGGCAACCCCCGCGCGGCACGGGCGCACGCTTCCACCACGGCGCCAGCCCCCAGCGCCAGCGCGCAATGGGCGAGCGTGAGCACGCCGAATGCGACCGTCGCCGTCGCGATGCACGGCACCATTGCGGCCACGACGCGGAACATGATGGCTTCGGTAGAAACCGGCGGGCGTAGCAGGGACCCCACCACAGCCGCTGCCTTCATATGGAGCAAGTCGCGCAACCATATGCTTCCAGTTCGTTTTCTTCGTACGGGCCCGTCTTCAGCGTACCGATGGATTCGGCACGGGCCCGTAGGGGCGACCCTTGTGGTCGCCCGTCTTG
>VXPR01000418.1 GCA_009839405.1 Gammaproteobacteria bacterium | reverse complement strand
GTCCCGGTGTCCGCGTCGCCCACGCCGTCGCCGTCAGAGTCCACCAGCCCGCCGTATCCGAATCCCACCCCAACGGCTCGCGCCATGCCCTGCGCGCAGACCACGAGGTCGGCCTGCGCCTCGGCCCGACTGCCACGAATGCCGAAGCTCTGAAAGACGGGAAGCGCAACCGCAGCCAAGATGGCGAGCACCGCCAAGGCCACGAGCAGTTCCACAAGTGAGAGGCCCATCGGCGGGCACCGGGGGTGTCGCGAGCGGTGCATTTGGCGTTTTCTGCAAGGGCGGATGCCCAAGCTACGACGGGAAGAGCCTGTTGTGACGCCCATGGCGAATGTCGCACGCGGGTTTCCGCCAAATCGCACGTCCGAGCGGCGGCGATGTCCGCAACTGAGCGACGCTCAAGGCATCCTGATGGCGCTACTCCACGCGCAGGATCGTCACGTCGAAGATCAGGTCTCGCCCGGCCAGCGGGTGATTGAAGTCCACCACCACCTCGTCGCCTCGAACCTCCTGCACGACGCCCGGCAGGTCGCCTTCCGGCGAGTGGAAGGCCACCACCAGCCCAGCCTCGAGCGGCTCCGCCTTCGGGAAGTCGGCAATCGGCAGCGTGCGCACGTTCTCCTCGCGGCGGGGGCCAAAGCCACGCTCCGGTGCGATCGGAATCCGCTCGTCGTCGCCGGGCGTGAGCCCCATGAGCGCCGACTCAAAGCCCTGCGGCACGTTGCCATCGCCAATCGTGAAGGTCGCCGGCTTGCCCCGCCGGGTGGTATCCACCTCGTGGCCATCGGCCAGCAGAATGGCGAAGTGCAGCGTGACGCGGGACCCTGGGCGAATGGAGTGTTGCCCTTCGCGAGCAATCACTCGCGGGGGCGTGTCAGGCGGCACGCCGGCGCCGCTCGTCGATCATCTGCGCCACGAGCAGCCCGATCCACGTCGCTGCGCCCACGGTCACGGCGCTGTCCGCCACATTGAACACGGGGAAGTTGAACCAGCCGTAATGGACATGAATGAAATCCACGACACAACCTCCTTGGGTGAACCGGTCCAGCACGTTGCCCAGCGCCCCCGCCATCACCAAGCCATACGCCGCGCCCTCGAGCTGCACCAGGGTCGTAGCCTCGCGCCGCCTGAGCCGCCAGATCTCCCACGCAAGATAGCCGCTCACGGCCACGGCCACCGGTGCGAACACCCAGCCATAGCCACGAAACATGCTGAAGGCGACGCCGTCGTTGCAGGCATGGGTCCAGGACAGGAACGGCAGCACCGGCACGGACAAGCCTCGCTCAAGAACCATAAGGACCCAGAGTTTCGTCGCCTGATCGGCGACCAGCACGACGGCCGCCAACGCGTACCAGCGAGTCACGACGGTTCGCGTCGCGGGGCTGGCTCCGCCAGCACCGGGTGGTGCGCGAACCATTGCCGCGTGTCGGCAATGTCGCGCTCGATCTGCGCCTTCATGGCTTCGAGGCTCGGGTACTTGCGCTCCTCGCGGATGCGCCGGTGGAACGTCACGGTGAGAAGGCGGCCATAGATGCTCTGGTCGAAGTCGAGGATGTGCACTTCGAGCAAAGGTTCGGCGCTTTCGTGCACCGTGGGCCGGACCCCCAGGCTCGCCGCACCGGGGAGGGTACCTTCCAAGCCGTCCACGGTCACCGCGAAGATGCCGTCGAGGGCGGCGCGATAGCGTTGCAGGCGGATGTTCGCCGTCGGCACGCCGATGGTGCGGCCCAACTGATGGCCATACACCACTCGCCCCATCATGCAGTACGGCCGCCCCAAGAGCTTCTCCGCCAGCGCAAAGTCTCCCTCGCCCAACGCCGTCCGGATGCGCGTGCTGCTTACCCGTTCGTTGTCGAACGTGAGGGTGCCCATGTGGCTGACGCCGAAGCCCAGTTCGTCGCCGAGAGCCTTCAAGAGCGCATAGTCGCCCTCGCGGTTCTGGCCGAAGCGGAAGTCGTCACCGACCACGAGGTATTTCACTCCCAGCATCTCGACCAGGAAGCGCTCCACCACCTCCCGTGCCGGGATGAGCCGGGTGCGTTCGTTGAAGGGGATGCACAGCACCCGGTCGATACCGGTCGCGCACAGCGCATCGACCTTCTCGCGAAAGCGGGTGAGGCGTGCTGGCGGGGGCCGGCCGCTCGACTCCCGGGCGGCACCGTCGCCGTCCGGGCGCGTGCCCGTGGGAGCGTAGAAGTATTCTCGCGGCTGCGGTTCGAAGGTAATGAGAAGACCAGGCTCGCCGAGTTCCTCGCTCTTCGCCTTGAGGTGCGCGAGCAGCATCTGGTGACCGTGGTGGACACCGTCAAAGGTGCCAATCGTGGCAACGCAGCCCCGATGCCTCGGGCGGATGTTGTGCAGGCCGCGAATGATCTCCATAGATGTCGAGTTGCGAGAGAGCCTGCATGCCGACTGAAGCGTCCGTCGAGCGATTCTACACACGCAGCTTGAGGTCGCCCGCTCGCACGCCCAGCGCCAGCGCTGCGACAAGGTAGAGTGCGCCGCCGCCAAGCACCGCCAGCGCAAGCTGCATGGCGCGCTCCCAGACGGACGCCGCGAGCCAATGCGAGGCGTCTGCCACAAAGGCATGCAAGGCCAACGCCATCAACGCCGTCGCGACCAAACTCGCAATCAGCACGTGCGCCAGGCGCCGCTCCAGGCGGCATTCGCCCCTCAACGCCAGCCCCCGAATCAGGAGCCAGGCGTGAACGGTCGCGGCAAGACTCGTCGCAAGCGCGATGCCGACATGGCCCAACCAGCCAATGAACGAGAGGCTCCCGACGATGTTGACCGCGACCGACACCGCGAAGTAGCGCAGCGGCGTAGAGGTGTCTTGCCGGGCGAAGTAGCCGGGTGCCGCGATCTTCGTCAGCACGAGGGGCAACAAGCCAATCGCGAATGCCTTGAGCGCCGCCGACGCCATCAGCGCATCGGTTTCGCGCATTTCGCCGTGGAGGAATACCGTCGCGACGATCGGCGTCGCAAGCACGTACAGCCCCGCCGCCGCCGGCAAGCCCAAGAGCACGCCGGCGCGCATTCCCCAGTCGAGGGCGGCGCGAAAGCCCTCGGCATTGCCATCGGCGTGCAGGCGGGAGAGATTCGGCAGCAAGACCGTGCCGAGCGCCACCGCGACGATGCCGATGGGCAGCTCCATCAGCCGGTCGGCGTAGTAGAGCCACGAAACGCTGCCGGTGACGAGCATGGAGGCGAGGATGCCGCCAATCAGGAGGTTCACTTGCCCCGCCGATGCCGCCAGAGCCGCCGGTGCCAGCAACCTGCCCACCTGCCGTGCCCCGGGGTGCTTCCAGTTCGGCTTCGGCGCCACCAACAGTTGCGCTCGCTTGAGCCAGGGCAACTGGAACAGGAACTGCGCCGCACCAGCCACCAGCACGCCCCACGCCAGTGCCATCGCCGGCTCGTCGAATGCCGGCGCAGCCACCAGCGCGGCTGCGATCAACGTCGCATTCAGCAACACCGGCGTAAATGCGGGTACGGCGTAGCGCTGGGCGCTGTTGAGCAGCGAGCCAGCGAAGGCGGTGAGAGAGATGAACGCGAGGTAGGGAAACGTGATCCGCACCATGTCGGTGGCGAGATCGAATCGGGCGTCACCGGCGAAACCCGGCGCGAACAGGAAGACGACGAGCGGTGCCGCGGCGACGCCGAGGACAGACACGAGCGCCACCGCGACTGCCAGATTGCCCCCCATCGCGGCAACAAACGCCCGCAACGCAGATCGGCTTCCGCGCTCGCGGTACTCCGCCAGTAC
>VXPR01000301.1 GCA_009839405.1 Gammaproteobacteria bacterium | reverse complement strand
GGACGAACCCGGGCTCGACCAAGAGGCCGTCGAAGGCGAGATTCCGGACGACGCCGACGAGGAAGGCTGGAATGTGGCGATTGGCGAGGTGCGCGGCCGCATCGACCGGCTCGGCCCCATCAACCTCGCCGCCATCGACGAGCGCAGGGAGGCGGCAAGCCGCAAGGAATACTACGACCGCCAGCACGAAGACTTGAGCACGGCGGTCGCGACCTTGGAACGCGCCATCGACAACATGGATCGCGAAACCCGCAACCGCTTCCGCGCCACCTTCGACCGCGTGGGCGAGCTTTTCGAGAGCCTGTTCCCGCGCATCTTCGGCGGCGGCGAGGCTCACCTTGCCATGACGGAGGGCAACCTGCTCGACGCCGGCGTGATCCTCACCGCCCGCCCACCGGGAAAGCGCAACTCCAGCATCCACCTTCTCTCCGGCGGCGAGAAGTCCATGACCGCATTGGCCTTGCTGTTCGCCATCTTCCAGTTGAATCCGAGCCCCGTGTGCCTGCTCGACGAAGTGGACGCCGCCCTCGACGACGCCAACATTGCCCAGTTCAAGGGCCTCATCGAAGAGATGTCCGCTGGCGTGCAGTTCGTGGTAGTTACCCACAACAAGCTGTCGATGGAAATGGCGGATCACATGATCGGCATCACCATGCAGGAGGCCGGGGTGTCTCGGGTCGTTTCCGTGGACGTGGAGCAGGCGGTGGAACTCACCGCCAGCGGGCAGCCTTGAGTGGCACTGCCGCCTGCCGTCCCGGCGAACGCCCGGAGCGTTTCCGCTTGGCCGTAGAATGCACACCATCGTCGGCGCCGCCGCTGGCATTCGGCCGCAAGGTCATGGGCAGGTGGGGTTTGGCGGCGTAGGAGAACGAGCCGAGCATGGATCTCGACATCAAGTACATCATCGTTGCGGTCGGCGTGTTGCTGATTGTCGCCATCGTCAGCCACCACGTCTGGCGGGCCTGGCGCGGCCGTCAGCAGCCAGATGACGACGCGTCGGCGGAGCCGACGTCCGTCGCGACGCTCTGGGATGCACAAGACGACCGCGACACCATCCCGCCGCCAGCATCTGTCGATGCCGATGCGCAGGAGCGGGGCCAGGAAGGTGGCGTGACGGCACAGCGCACCGAGCCACACATCGCGGCCCCGGAAGCCCAGGGCAGCGTGGAGGAAGCGCCGGAGTCGCCCAGCACGGCAGGGGTCGCGGAGGAGTCGCACGTGCCGTCGCCGGATCTGGTGGAAGCTCCCGAGGAAGTGGAAGAAACCGTGTCCAAGGCGCGGTCGGTGACGGGTGCGAGAGCGCGTTCAGCGGGTGCCGGCCCCCGGCGCGTGGAACCTCGCGAAGAAACGGAAGCCGCCGCCCGCGAATACGTTGCAATCTGGGTGGTTGCCAAGGATGACGAACGATTCTCCGGTGACGACCTCCTGCGCGCATTCACCGATGCCAGGCTCGAATACGGCGCCCGCAACGTGTTCCATCGGCGCGACGGCAGCAGCAGCCAGTTCATGGTGGTGAACGGCACTGAGCCAGGCACTTTCGACCTCGCCGCCATGAGCGAGTTCTCGACCCCGGCGGTGGTGGCCACCATGACGCTTCCCGGCCCGGATGACCCGATCGCCGCTTTCAACGCCATGCTGACAGCGGCGCGCGCCCTCGAGACGGCCCTCGGCGGCACCCTCAAAGACGAGGAGCTGAACGCCATGAGCTACCAGACCATCGAGCACTGCCGCAGCCGCGTGGCCGAGTTCGCCCGCCGGCAGATGTCGCACCGGCAATAGGACGGCGCCGGGAGGTCACCGACGATGGCTGACGACGCCGCGGTAGCCAAGGAACTCGACGATCTCCGCACCCAGGTGCGCTACCACCTGCACCGCTATCACGTGCTCGACGATCCGGACATCCCGGATGCTGAATACGATCAACTGTTCGACCGCCTTGTCAGCCTAGAACGAGAGCATCCCGAGCTCCGTTCGCCGGATTCCCCGACCCAGTCCGTGGGTGCGCCGCCGGCAGCGCGCTTCGACGAGGTCCGCCACGCCGTGCCGATGCTGTCACTCGACAAGTGCAGCGACGAGGAGGAACTCGCCCGCTGGGCCGAACGCTGCCGCGGCCTGCTTGACGATGACGACCAACCCACCTATGCCTGCGAGCCGAAAATCGACGGCGTGGCGGTGAGTCTTCTATACGAGAACGGCGTCCTGGTGCGCGGCGCCACGCGCGGCGACGGCGAAGCCGGCGAGGACATCACCGCCAACGTGCGTACCATCGGCGCGATTCCGGTGCGTTTGCCGGACGACGCTCCGGCCGAGCTCGAGGTGCGGGGCGAAATCTACATGCCCATCGAGGGCTTCCGCGCCTTCAACGAACGCGCCCTATCCGCTGGCGAGCGCCCCATCATCAACCCCCGCAATGGCGCCGCCGGCAGCCTGCGCCAGCTCGACCCAAACATCACCGCCAAGCGGCCGTTGTCGATGTTCTGCTACAGCGTCGGTGTCTCCTCGCCTGGCTGGCAGCCGCGGCGCCATTCCGAGACCCTCAATGCCTTCCGTGCCTGGGGCCTCAACGTCAACCCCCAGGCGCAAACCTGCGATGACCTCGCTGCCTGCCGCGACTACATCCGCGAGCTTGAAGCGATGCGCGACTCGCTCGGCTACGAGATCGACGGTGCCGTGGTGAAGGTGGACGAGTTCGCCCTGCGCGACAAGCTCGGCGAGGTGACCCGGAAGCCACGCTGGGCCATCGCCTACAAGTATCCGGCTGAGGAGGCGAGCACCACGCTGCACGACGTGGAGTTCCAGGTGGGACGCACCGGCGCCATCACGCCGGTCGCCAAGCTTGAGCCCGTGTTCGTGGGCGGGGTTACCGTCTCGAACGCGACGCTCCACAACATGGACGAAATCGGGCGCCTCGACCTGCGCCTCGGCGACACCGTCATCATCCACCGCGCCGGGGACGTGATCCCGCAAGTGATGCGGGTGATCGAGTCGCGCCGGCCGGCTGACGCAAAGCGCGTTGCCATGCCCGAGAAGTGCCCTGTGTGCGCCGCGCCGGTGACGCGCACCGACGACGAGGTCGTGGCGCGCTGCTCCGCCGGCCTCACCTGTCCGGCCCAGCGCAAGGAAAGCCTGCGCCACTTCGCCTCCCGACTCGCCCTCGACATCGAGGGATTGGGCGAAAAACTCGTGGATCAGCTCGTCGAGAGGGAGTTGGTAAGCACTGCAGCAGACCTCTTCCGCCTGACCAAGGGCGAGCTCGCGGACCTAGAACGCATGGGCGAGAAATCCGCCGAGAACCTGCTCACGGCCTTGCAGGACGCCAAGGACACCACCTTCCCGCGCTTCATCTACGCCCTCGGCATCCGGGAAGTGGGCGAAACCACGGCTGCCGCCCTTGCCGCCCGGTTCGGCACCCTGGAAGCCCTCATGGCCGCCGACT
The DNA here is from genome assembly GCA_009839405.1 of Gammaproteobacteria bacterium. Taxonomy (GTDB): domain Bacteria; phylum Pseudomonadota; class Gammaproteobacteria; order Pseudomonadales; family Azotimanducaceae; genus VXYL01. Next base: position 330 of record VXPR01000301.1, on the reverse strand, counting down.
TGGAGCGGCTGCAACAGGTGGAGGACGTGGGGCCCGTGGTGGCCGAACGGGTAGTCACGTTCTTTGCAGACCCCGACAACCGTCGCGTCGCGGAGGAACTCCTCACGCTGGGCGTCGGTTGGGATACCCCGGACGGCAACGCCGGCGAGCCGCAAACTCCGCTAGAGGGTCAAACCTGGGTGCTGACAGGAACCCTCGAACGCCTAACCCGCAACCAAGCCAAGGCCATCCTCACCAGCTTGGGTGCCCGCGTGGCGGGATCGGTCTCAAAGAAAACCGCTTGCGTAGTGGCGGGCCCCGGCGCCGGCAGCAAGCGCACCAAGGCCGAAG
>VXPR01000051.1 GCA_009839405.1 Gammaproteobacteria bacterium | reverse complement strand
AACCCGCCAACCCCCCATTCCTCTAGGCCTCGGGGGCTCGGATTTGTGAAAAAGCCACAGGGCCAGCAGTTCGCGCAGCTAACTGCCAACGCGCCCGCGCATTCGCTGGAGCCTTCGCCTATGGGCTCTCGCCCCTTCTACGGCGCTGGCCAAACGCGCGGTCGGGCTCGACACCAAACCCCAACCCCCTGCCCTGCGGCGGCGCGATCCGGCACTCGTCCCGAAGCATGGCAACGAGCGTTTCGTCGCTGTCCTCTACTCCGAGCAGTGCCGCCCGGCGCCGCACCATTCGGAAATCGCTGGGCGTGAGGGAGGCCGGCAGGCGCAGATCGGCCGGCAGGTCGCGACCAAACCAGAGCCGGAACGCCCGCGCCGCCGTCGCCGGGCCAAGGAAACCGAACGCGCAGCGAAAGACGAAGTGGCGCAGCGCAGTCTGGTCCAGCCGCTCCTCGTCGCTGGCGGTGCAGGCGAACGGCAGCGGATGGCGCTCCATCCACGCCAGCACCTCGCTGCCGGCGCCCGTCTCCCAGCCGAAGCTCGCGTGGCGTTCAGCGAGCAGGGCCTGCGCCTGGTCGATGACGAGAAACGTGCCCTGCTCGGCGGCCGAGGCAAACGCGTCGGCGATATTGCGTTCCGTTTCGCCTTGCCACATGCCGAGAAGCTCCGCGCCGCGCACCTCCGCTAAGTCAAGCCCAAGGCGCCCCGCCAAATAGCACAGGCTCGCCGTCTTGCCGGTGCCGGGCGGACCTTGCAGGCAGAGGGAGAAGGCGCGAGTTTCGGTCTCGGCCAGGCGATCGGCCAAAGCGACAATGTCGGTGTCCGACTCGATCAGGCTTGGGTCGAACGCAACGTCAACGTCGGCATCGGGGAGGAGCTCTGCGGCTCCGGACCCGGCATGCAAGTCGTGCCCCATGGCGGCGGAAAGGCTCTGCACCCCGCGTCGAATGGCCGCGAGACCCCCCTTGCCGATGTGGGCGGCGGCGGTGGCGGCAGCCGCGAGGCCCGGCGAATGGGCGAACTCCCGCGCCAGGGCCAGAGCATCGTCCTTGGTTGCGTCGATGCCGTGCAGCGCAAGCTGCCGCGACCAGATGCGGGTGCGCACCGACAGCGTCGGAGCCTGCATTCGAACCGCGTACATCATGCGCCGCAGCACCGCCGGATGCAGCGCCTCGGCATCGTGCGTAGTCCACAGGGTCGGCGTGGGATTGCGTTCGAGCAGACGATGCAGGAACACCCGCGAAGCCCCACTCGCCGGCTGTGGCGCAAGTCCGAACGCCACCTCGCCGCCGCCCACAAGCAGGTCTTCGGTTTCGTCGAACAGCAGCAGTGCGCGGCGGTCGGCGGCGAGCAGGGATTGGGCTAGCCGAAGTTCCGACAGGCGTTCGCTGCGCAAGGGTTCGCCGCCTCCGTCACCGGACTCGCCAACGCTGAACAGCGCAAGCCCAAGGTGCTTGGCGAGCGTCTGGCAGAAGGCCGTCTTGCCAGTGCCGGGTGCCCCATGCACGAGGATGTTGACGCCACATGCGCCTTTTTCCGCCGCCCCTCGCACCAGCGCCTTCGCGTCCGACCGGACGGCACCGAGATGCTCAAAGTCTTGCCAGTCGAGCTCGCTCTCGGCTTCGCCGCCGAGCAACAGGCGGCGCACGTCTGCGCTTCCCGCAGACCACGCGAGGCGGTTCAGCCGCCGCGCCAACGTCAGACGCTGATCCTCGTCCACGCGCACGAGGCCAGACCGCGCCAGGCGCCCGTCGGCACGGAACAGTCGTTGCACCGCGGCAGGGCAGGCGCCGAGCAACCGACCCAGCGTCGGCTCGCGAAGGCTGAAGCCGCTCGCCCGAACGCCGCCCACGGCATCGACCATCGCCTGGATGGACGGATGCGTCTCTGTGCGCAACAACAGCTCAAGCGCGGCCGACTCCCGAGCATCGAGCCCCACCACGGCTCGGAGATCCGCTAGGCGCCGAAAGGCGTTGTCCTCTTGGGGGATTTCGGGTTCGGAGGCATGCCGGCGCGGGGCCGAGCCGGCCACACCAGAGCCAGCCAAGGCGGCGTGGCCTCCCGCCGGCGCGAGCCCGAGTTGGTCCCCATGTGCGCTGAGCCAATCGGTCAACTCAAGCGCTTCTGGCGAATCCGCCCGAACCCGCGCCAGCACGTTGCGACTCCAACGCAAAACCAAGGCCCGTTCGCGACTGTTGAACATCTGTGGACTCCCGGTGGATGAACCGGGGACAACTCTGACGCCCTCACGCGACAAACAAGGTCGCGACAATGTGCGACATTGCTCCCAGGAGCTTGCGCCGTAAACGGCGCTTACCTCCTAGGCGTAGCTGCGAGCGAATGCGAGCACGAAGATCAGCAGTTCGCGTAGCGAACTGCCAACGCGCCCGTTAGGGCGCGCAGCCACCGGCGCCGACCCCGCACGGGCACGTCCTCCGCTGCCGCGGCCTCGACCCATATCACGTCCAACGAAAGCCGAGAGCGCCTTCGACTTCCCACGACAGGGAGTCGAGCGCCCTCGTTCTTCGTTTGGGGCAGCCCCGCCAGGGGGCTTTGAAGGGACGAGTTCCGGCAAGAGTGCCGGGTCGCCGACTACTCCTGCGTCGGCGCCTCGTACAACTCGATCTCGTAGCCGTCCGGGTCCCGGAAGAATACGATCGTCGGTGGGTTGTCGCCTGGAATGGTGACGAAGCGGGGCTTCGAACCGGCAGCCTCCGCCCGCGCTGCCAGCGCCTCGGCATTTGCGGTGTTGACGATGACCCTGCCGTACCTGCCCTTGCCTTCCGGCAGTGGCTCGTCATTGAGTCGGGCGAGGACGAGGCCAGCGCCGCCGCCCGGCGCCGCCAAGCCGATCTCGATGGGGGTCTCAGAGTCGGGTGGGTATTGCCAGATGCGGGTGAACCCAAGCACCGCGCCGTAGTACTCCTCGGAGCGGCCGATGTCCGCTACGTTGAGTGCCACGTGCGCAAGCGCCGCGTCCGATGCCTCACTTTCCGCCGCGAGCGGCGCGGTCGCAAGCGCCATCGCACCAACCATCGCCGCCGGCAGCAAGTTCCTCACCACCATGGCCTCCCATCGCCTCATGTTCCTTGCGTGGAGCCTATGTCCACGACTTCCCTGCGTTGCGGCGGCCTCGTAGGGCGGGGCTTGTCCCCGCCCTTCCCTGCGTTGCGGTGGCCTCGTAGGGGCGAGGCTTGTCCCCGCCCGTCTTGAACGCGCCGATGAACTCGCCTCAGTAGCCTTCGAGTTCCCCGTAGCGGTTGCGGTGGAAGCTCTGGTCGCCGAAGGTCTGTTCGGTGACGGCGGCGCGCTTGATGAAAAAGCCGATGTCGAACTCGTCGGTCATGCCGATGCCGCCGTGCATCTGGATGCCTTCGCGCGAGACCGTGTGGAAGGTCTCGCCCACCTTGGCCTTGGTGAGGCTGGCGAGCTTGGCGACTTCCTCTGGGGTGCGGTCTTCGTCGAGGGCCGTGAGGGCTTCGAGCACGCACGAGCGCGAGAGTTCGAGCTCGCAGAACATGTTGGCGGCACGATGCTTGAGTGCCTGGAAGGAGCCGATGGGCACGCCGAACTGTTCGCGTTCCTTGAGGTAGGCGATGGTGCGGTCGAAGCACTCCTGCGCCGCCCCGAGCATTTCGGCCGAGATGCCGATGCGGGCGATGTCGAGGGTACGGTCCAAGATGTCGGCGCCTTGGCCTTCCGCGCCGATGAGGGCGTCCGCACCCACCTGCACGTTGTCGAGCTCGATGTTGGCAGCGTTGCGGCTGTCCACCATCTTCGTGCG
>VXPR01000191.1 GCA_009839405.1 Gammaproteobacteria bacterium | reverse complement strand
CCCCCACCCCAAAACCGCACACACCACCCCCCCCCCCCGGCCCCTACCCCCCCCCCGCCCCCGGGGGGGCCGGGCCCCCCCCCCCCCCCACGCGCCGACAGGCGCGCCCCTCGGAGCACAAGGGCCGCGACAGCTTGCGAGCGTCGCACCGGACGCGCCTTGCGGCGCGTGGGAGGGCAAGATGCCCTCCCCCCAAGCTCGCCTCCCCACGGCTGCGGAAGAGGGACCGTGCGCTGTTCCTTGCGCGTGCGCGACGTTCGCACGCCGGGACGATCATTTCAGGGAGACCGAGTCGTCGCATGGGCGCTACCGTAGCACGTCAGCCACGCTGCCACGCCTTGCGAATGCGGCGCGCCGGGGTAAAGTCTCGCTTGTGCCGATTGTGCGCGTGGCCAGCCACTTAAGGGAGACTCTTGCCGTGCCCATCATGCTCTTTCTGCTCGCCAATCTTGCCGTCATGTTGGTGGCGGGGGTGGTGTTCTCGCTGCTCGGCTTCGAGGGCATTCTGGCGTCAAACGGGGTGGACCTCGACCTTCAGGCGCTGCTCGTGTGGTGTGCGCTGCTCGGGTTTGGCGGCTCGTTCATTTCCCTCGCCATGTCGAAGTGGCTGGCGAAGCGTTCCACCGGAGCCGAAGTGATCGAAACGCCGCGCAGCGCGGACGAGCGCTGGCTGGTGGACACGGTGGCGCGGCAGGCGAAGGCAGCCGGCATCGGCATGCCAGAGGTGGCGATCTTTCCCTCGCCACAGCCCAATGCCTTTGCCACCGGGGCTTCGAAGAACAAATCGCTGGTGGCGGTGAGTTCGGGCCTGCTGCAACACATGCGACGGAATGAAGTCGAGGCGGTGCTCGCGCACGAGGTAGGGCACGTGGCCAACGGCGACATGATGACGCTGACGCTGATTCAAGGGGTGGTGAACACCTTCGTGCTGTTCCTGTCGCGCATCATCGGCTTCCTGGTGGATCGGGTGGTGCTGCGCAACGAGCGCGGCCTCGGCATCGGCTACTTCATCTCCTCCATCATCGCCCAGATCGTCCTCGGCATCCTCGCCAGCGCCATCGTCATGTGGTTCTCGCGCAAGCGGGAATTCCGCGCGGATGCCGCCGGAGCGGAACTCGCCGGCCGCGCCAACATGATCGCGGCGCTCGAAAAGCTGAAGGCATCGAGCCAGATGGAGGACACGATGCCGGAGTCGATGGCGGCGTTCGGCATCTCGGCGGGCGCACGCAGCGGCCTGAGGGCGCTCTTCTCCTCGCACCCGCCGCTCGACGACCGGATTGCGGCATTGCGTGCGGGGGGTTGATATCCTTGGAGTTTTCCACCTCGTCGTAGGGGACGGGCATGTCCCGTCCCATGCCGAATCCGTCGGTACATTCAAGACGGGCGGGGACAAGCCCCGCCCCTACAGGGCCCTCCCTCCAGAGGGATTCGGGTGAGGGCCCACCTTTGGCGCGTCGGCGGGCTTGTGGCTGCTGGCATCGTCGCTTTGCCCGTGTTCACCGTGCTCGGTTGGCTGTTCCTGCCGGCGGGGGAAACGTGGGCGCATTTGCGCGCGACGGTCCTGCCGGATTACCTCGCCAACACTGCCCTGCTCATGCTTGGCGTTGGGTTGCTCGCCGGGGTGATTGGCGTCGGCACCGCGTGGATGGTGGCGACGAAGGAATTCCCCGGGCGGCGCTGGCTCACCTGGGCGCTGGCGTTGCCGCTCGCGGCGCCGGCGTATGTGATCGCCTACGTCTATACGGACCTGCTCGAGTACGCAGGCCCGGTTCAGTCCGCGCTGCGCGAAATCACCGGTTGGCAGGCTGGCGACTACTCCTTTCCCCCGGTGCGCTCCCTCGGCGGTGCCACAATCATGCTCGCGCTGGTGCTGTATCCCTATGTCTATCTTCTCGCCCGCACCGCCTTTGCGATCCAGGCGGCGGCAATGTTCGAGGCGGCACGGGTGCTGGGAGCCTCTCCACGCCGAGCCTTCTACAGCATCGCCTTGCCGGCAGCGCGGCCGGCGATCGCCGGGGGATTGGCACTGGTGCTGATGGAAACCGTCGCCGACTATGGTGTGGTGGACTACTTCGGCGTCGCCACCTTCACCACCGGCATCTTTCGCACCTGGTTCGCGCTCGGCGACCGAGACGCCGCGATGCAACTTGCCGGGCTTTTGTTCCTGCTGGTGGCAGTGCTGGTGGTGGCGGAGCATTACGGGCGCCGGGGGCGGTTCGACAATCCCGTTTCTCGCAATGCGCCGCCGCCACGGGAAACGCTCACGGGCCATCGAGCGTTGCTGGCAGCGGGCCTCTGCCTCGCGCCCGTCGTGCTCGGCTTCGCCGTCCCGTTCGCGGTGCTGGCGCATTACGCCTTCACGGTGGGCGACCCGCTCCTGGGCCGCAGCTTCGCCGGCTTCGTGCAGGCGAGCTTCGGCGTCGCGGGAGTCACGGCGGCGCTCGCTGCCGGGCTCGCCCTGTGGCTGGTGTCCGCACAGCGGGCAAGTTCCGGCCCGGTGACGCGATTCAGCGTGCGCATGGCCACGCTCGGCTACGCGCTCCCCGGCGCGATGCTGGCGGTGGGCCTGCTCGTGCCCTTGACCGCGTTCGACAAGACCGTGGCCGGCTTTCTCGCCAAGAACTTCGACATGCAAGTGGGCCTCTTGCTCACCGGCACGGCGGCGGCCCTGGTTTTCGCGTATCTGGCACGCTTCCTGACCGTCGCATACAACTCCTGCCACGCCGGCATGGAGCGAGTGCATCAGAATCTCGATGCCGTGGCGCGGAGCCTCGGCGCCACCCCAGGACGGGTGCTGCGGGAAGTCCACACCCCACTGATGCGCGGCGCAGTGGCAACGGCGTTGCTGCTGGTGTTCATCGACGTGCTGAAGGAACTCCCCGCCACCCTCATCCTGCGCCCGTTCAACTTCGAGACATTGGCGACCCGGGTGTATCGGCTGGCATCCGACGAACGTCTGGCGGAAGCGTCCACGGCAGCCCTCGCCATCGTCGCGATGGGCACGCTGCCGGCGTTGTTGTTGGTGCGCGGAACGGCCGAACCTGGTCCCGTAGGGGCAGCGCATGCAACGCCCGTGTCGGGAAGCGTGGCGCCGAAGTAGGTTCGAGGGTGCCGTCGCGGGCCTATAATGGAGTTGGCGCCTTAACCAATGCTGCGAACAGGAGGAACGCAAGCATGTCGCCTGATGTAATCGCAATTCTGGGAGTCGGCATCACGCTAGCCGGCCTGATTCTCGGGACAGTCGTCCCAGGCTTTCGGGAACTGCGCCGCGAAGTCGCGTCGTTGCACGACCGAATGAACCGGTTCGAAGCCGAAATCCGTGACCTGACCGAGGGCTTCATGCGGGAGCAAAGGGACCAAACGGAGGGCACACCCCAACTATGAGATATCCATCAGCAAGTTGCGCTTGATCCGGGCTTGTGCCGCACGCGTGGCACAGGCCCTCTTCATCCAAATCGACACGGTTCGCCACCTCCACCACAAACCACGAAAGCCGCGCTAGACCACCAACGATGCCGCCCTCCCGCCCAACCTCCATTCGTTCCATGCTTGAAGGCCCACTCGCCGAAGGACCCGAAGTATCTGTCGCCGGCTGGCTCAAGTCGCGGCGCACGTCCCGTGGCGGGTTTTCCTTCCTTGCCTTGAACGACGGCTCCTGCTTTGCCGATCTGCAAGTGGTGGCGGACGAATCGTTGCCCAACTACGCCAGCATCGTCGAACTCGGCGCTGGCTGCGCCGTTTCGGTGAGGGGGAAGCTCGTCGGCTCGCAAGGCCGCGGCCAGGACCGGG
>VXPR01000236.1 GCA_009839405.1 Gammaproteobacteria bacterium | reverse complement strand
AAAGGCCGGGGACGGCCTTTCTCGACTCCCCCGCGAGGGGGGAGTGACACAGGAGTACGCCCCAGGCCGGACGCCCTCCCTCCGGGTTGCTGTGAAACGGTTGGCCATTGGCCGTGCCAAACGCATTCCAGCGCTTGCACTTGCCTGTTTCGGCGCTTTGGGCGTCGTGGCATCCGCCGCCGAACTCCCGCTAGTCAAGGAAGCCCCGGAAACTGCCCGCACCGTCTCTTTCGAGACCGATTCCGTCACCTGGATGTCGCTCGACGTCTCCCCCGATGGCCAGACCATCGTCTTCGAAGCCTTGGGCGATCTCTACACCGTCCCGATCGAAGGCGGACGCGCCGAGGCCCTCACCCGCGGCATGGCGTTCGACAGCCAGCCGGCCTTCTCGCCCGACGGCAACCGCATCGCCTTCCTTTCGGACCGGGACGGTACCGAGAACCTGTGGATCATGGCCGCCGACGGCAGCGGTCCATCGAAGCTCTCCGCCGGTGGCGATCGCATCGAATACGCCTCCCCTTCCTGGTCGCCGGATGGTCGCCACGTGATCGTCTCCCGCACGTCGTGGGGACTGCGCACGTTCGAACTCTGGGCGCACCACGTGGAAGGCGGCAAGGGCGTGCGCGTCACCCGCGCCAAGCCCGCGAGCGACACGCCGGCGCGGCGCCGATCCAACGCCTTGGGCGCGGTCTATTCGCCTGACGCCCGCTTCCTGTATTACGCCAGCAAGCGCGGCGGCTTTGGCTACGACCTCAGGCTGCCGCTGTGGCAGGTCGTGCGGCGCGACATCGAATCCGGCATCGAGGACACCCTCACCAACGCCCGCGGCAGCGCCTTTCGCCCACGCCTCTCCAGTGACGGCAATCTCTTGGTGTATGGCACCCGCATTCCAGCACCCAACGCCGGTGCCACCGCGTTGCGCCTGCGCAACCTCGAAACCGGCGAGGACCGCCTGCTCACGGCGCTGGTGGAGCGCGACGATCAGGAGTCCCGCTACACGCGCGACCTGCTGCCGGGCTATGCCTTCACCCCAGACGACGAGCATCTGATCCTGGCCCGCAACGGACGCCTGACGCGGCTTCGCATCGCCGACGGCGCCGCCACCGACATCCCGTTTACCGTGCAAGTAGAGCAAACACTCGGGCCGAGTCTCTATGCTCCTTACCGAACCGGCGTTGGGCCCGTGAAGGCTCGGCTGGCAAGCGGTGCCGTGCTCTCGCCCAGCGGCAGGCAAGTGGCGTTTTCTGCGCTGACCACGCTGCACGTGCATGACCTCGAAAGCGGTCAGACCCGGGCGCTGACGAAGCCGGGCGAGACCGCCTATCAGCCGGCGTGGTCCCCGAACGGGCGCGAGATCGTCTACGTCTCGTGGGGCACGGCCGGCGCCCAAGCCGAACGCGGCGGGCATGTCTGGCGCATTCGTGCCAACGGTCGCGGCAAGCCGTACCGCATCACTGAGCACCCCGCCTACTACACCGACCCGGCATTCACGCCGGCTGGCGACCAGATCGCCGTCCTGCGCGCCACCACCCACGAGCGCCTCGCCCGCGAATACGACTTCGGCGCACCGGTGGGTTCGGACGTGATGCTCCTGTCACGCCGCCAAGGCGAAGCGCTCGTCATCACACCGGCGCGGGGCCTGATCGAACCGCATTTCGGCCCGGAACCAAACCGCATCTACCTCTACGACAGCGGTGCCGGCAGCCTCGTCTCCATGCGTCTCGACGGCAGCGACCGCCGCAAGGTCCTCTCCGCGAAGGGCTACGGCATCTATGGCGCCGAAGACAAGGTGCGCGTTGCCGACATCCGCCTTGCGCCGGGAGGCAGTCGCGCCCTCGTGCTGCACGCGCATCAGCTCTACTTGGTGGAACTTCTGAACACGCCTCTGCAGAACGCGGAGGTGGACCTCACATCCGCCGCGCTGCCACTGGCGCGACTCACGGACATCGGTGCGGACTCGTTCGGCTGGAGCGCGGATGGCGAGACGGTGTTTTGGACCGCCGGCGCCACGCTCCATCAGCGCCCGCTAGCCAGCATCGAGTTTGGCGCGGCGAACAAAGGCGCCGCCAAGTCAGACAAGGATGACGCAGAGCCCCTGCGGGAGGACCACGAAGCGGTAATTGCCACGCCCCTCGACGTCTGGCTGCCACGGCACAAGCCGGAAGGCACCCTTGCGATTGTCGGTGCCACCATCCTCACCATGGCCCCCGACGCGGTGCCCATCGAGAACGGCGTGATCGTCATCGAAGACGACCGCATCATCGCCGTGGGGGATGCCGAAACGCCGATTCACGAGGAGACCACGCGGCTCGACGCCAGCGGCCACACCATTCTCCCCGGCTTCGTGGACGCCCACGCCCACTTTCGCCCCCTCCGACGCGTGCCGGACCTCGTCAACTGGTCGTTCCTCGCCAACCTCGCCTACGGCGTCACCACCGGCATCGACGTGCAGCCATCCACCATCGACATCCTCGCCTATCAAGACCTGGTGGACGCCGGCCTGATGCTGGGTCCGCGTGCGTTCTCCACCGGCCCCGGCATCTTCAACGACAACGAGTTCACCTCCCGCAAACACGCGCGCGCCGTGCTGGCGCGCTACAAGACCCACTACCGCGTGCGCAACCTCAAGTCCTACATCGCCGGCAGCCGCCGGCAAAGACAGTGGATCGCCCAGGCCGCCCGCGACCTCGGCCTCATGCCCACCACCGAAGGCGCGCTCGACATGAAGCTCGACCTCACCCACGCCATCGACGGCTTCACCGGCAACGAGCACAACTTTCCGTTGTTGTCGCTGCAATCAGACGTAGTGCAGTTAGTCGCCCGCTCCGGCATGGCGTCTACGCCAACCCTTCTGGTCGCTTTCGGCGGTCCCTCGGCCGAGAACTGGTTCTACACCCGCGAATCCCCGTGGACCGACGAAAAACTCGCCCGCTTCATCCCTCGAGGGGCCCTCGCCGCCCGCGCACTGCGCCGCCCCTGGGTGCATGAACAGGAGCACGTGTTCCGCACCTTGGCCGAGCAATCCCACAAGATCGCCCAAGCCGGCGGCCGAATCGGCATCGGCTCCCACGGCCAGCTCCAAGGCTTGTCTTTCCACTGGGAGCTATGGGCTGTCGCCAGCGGCGGCTTCACCAATGCACAAGCCCTAACCGCCGCCACCCGCCACGGCGCCGAGATCATCGGCATCGCCCAAGACCTAGGCACCCTCGAAGCAGGGAAGCTGGCGGACATGGTGGTCCTATCCCGCAACCCGATGGAGGACTTGCGGGCTACCAAGGACTTGGTTTGGGTGGTGAAGAATGGGGAGGTTTTCGAGGCGGACACGCTGAACCAGATTTGGCCGGAGGAGAAGCCGCTGCCAAAGCCCTGGTGGCAGGCACCGTAGCAGGGTCGCATCCGCTAGCGGCCCACGGAGTAGGATTCCGACCACACCTGCAAACCACACTGCTACCGGACCGAGGAAGGCCGGATGAAGACAACGAAAATCGTCTACTGGGAGCACGACGGCATGTGGCTCGGCTACATCCAGGACTACCCAGACTACTGGACGCAAGGCGAATCCCTGCAGGACCTCCACGACCATCTGCGCGACCTCTACGTCGATCTCACAAGCGGCGTCCTCTCTGGAATCCGCAAGGTCGACGATCTAGCCGTCGCGTGAAGCGCACCGCAGCCGCCCCACCTCTACGAGGACACTGCAGTCGGCTAGCGCGGACTAGCGCCTCTGCACAGCCCGCAGGCGGCCCCCCCTCCGACAAACGGCGAGGAACGCCGTTTCTCGACTCCCCCGCAAGGGG
>VXPR01000261.1 GCA_009839405.1 Gammaproteobacteria bacterium | reverse complement strand
GGTGCCGATCATCGGCACCAGCGCCGACGCCATCGACCGCGCCGAAGACCGCGAGCGCTTTCAGGCAGTGATTGATGCGGCGGGCCTCCGGCAACCGTCGAACCGCACGGCGCTCGATGTGGCGAGCGGCGTCAAGGCGGCAGAGGAGATCGGCTACCCCATTGTCGTGCGGCCGTCGTACGTGCTCGGCGGGCGGGCAATGGAGATTGTCTACGACGAACAGGAACTCAAGCGCTACTTTGCCGACGCAGTGGACGTGTCGAATTCTGCGCCGGTGCTGCTCGATCGCTTCCTCGACCAGGCCGTGGAAGTGGACGTTGACGCGGTCTCAGACGGCGAGCGGGTGGTGATCGGCGCCATCATGCAGCACATTGAGCAGGCCGGGGTGCATTCGGGGGATTCCGCCTGCGCGCTGCCGCCGTTCACGCTTTCCGAGGCTTTGCAGGACGACATCCGGGCGCAGGTCCGGGCGATGGCGCTCGAACTCGGCGTCGTGGGGTTGATGAACGTGCAGCTCGCGGTGCAAGGCAACGGCGACGGGGGGCGCGATGGCGCGATCTATGTGTTGGAAGTGAACCCACGCGCTTCCCGGACCGTGCCGTTCGTGTCGAAATGCATCGGCGTGTCGCTCGCCAAGGTGGCGGCGCGCTGCATGGCCGGCACTTCGCTTGCCGAGCAAGGGTTCACCAGCGAGATCGTGCCGCAGCATGTGAGCGTGAAGGAATCGGTGTTCCCGTTCATCAAGTTTCCGGGGGTGGACCCAATTCTCGGGCCGGAGATGAAGTCCACCGGTGAGGTGATGGGTGTGGGAAGCTCCTTCGCCGAAGCATTTGCCAAGGCGTCGCTGGCGGCTGGCGTTCTCTTCCCAAGAGGCGGCACCGCCTTCGTCAGCGTCAAGCCGTCAGACCAGGCATTTGTCGCCAACGTCGGCCAGCAATTGCAGGACCTGGGCTTCCGCATCATCGCCACCCGAGGCACGGCGCGGGCGCTCGCCAAGGCCGGCATCGAGGCGGAGGTGGTGAACAAGGTCACGGAAGGCCGCCCGGACATTTCCGATCGCCTGCGCAACGACGACATCGACCTCATCGTCAACACCACCGAAGGCCGCCAAGCCATTGCCGACTCGGCCATTATCCGCCGCTTGGCGTTGCGCCAAAAGGTCTGCTACACCACCACCCTATCCGGCGGCGAAGCCTTCTGCGAAGCGATGCGCCACGGGCCCATCGACAACGTGTACCGCCTGCAAGATCTGCATTGAGCCATTGGAGGGCCTCGGAGCGAGCCAACGCCTGACGTGTCGGATGGGACGCGGGCCTTCGGAGGGAAGGCATTCTGCCTTCCCTAGCGCCGACAGGCGCTTTTCCAAAACCTGCGGTCGGCGCACGTTTCGCGGTGCGCCAAGGAAGGGAAGTGCTCTCCCTCCGAGGGGCCTGCGACAGAGTTTGGCACCGGGACGGGACAAGCCCGTCCCCTACGGCCCGGCCATCCACCGCGGGGAAGGCAGAGGACCGGGACACGCGCCTCCCGTCCTTGCGCGCCCACCGCCCACCACCACGGCGGGATGGCTCCTCCAGAGGGCGCGTTTCACGCCGAAGCGCCTTGTGTGATACAACCCAACCACCGAACCAACGACCTCAAGACCGATGCCGACTCCGATGACCGTGACAGGCGAGCAGAAACTCCGTGAGGAGCTAGATCGCCTGAAGACAACCGACCGCTACGACGTGGTGAAGGCCATTGCCGCGGCCCGCGAGCATGGCGACCTCAAGGAAAACGCCGAATACCACGCCGCCAAGGAGCAGCAGGGCTTCATTGAGGCCCGCATCCGCGATATCGAGGGCAAGCTCGCCGACGCCCAAGTCATCGACATCACGCGCATTCGCCCCAACGGCCGCGTCATTTTCGGCGCCACCGTAACCCTGATCGACGTCGAGAGTGACGAGGAGGTGCGCTACCGCATCGTCGGCGAAGACGAAGCCGACCTAAAGGAACGCTCCATCTCGGTAATGTCCCCCGTCGCCCGCGCCCTGATCGGCAAATCCGCCGGCGATTCCGCGGTGGTGACGACGCCCCAAGGTTCCCGCGAGTATGAAATCGACCGCGTCGAGCACATCTAGGCGCAAGCAACCCAACTGCAGCTAGTGCCTCGTAGGGCCGGGGCTTGTCCCCGCCCGCCTTGAACTTATCTCCTAGCTCGCGCGACGGATTGGGGCGCGGCATGCGTACAGAGGTTTGAGCTTGGGGAATAGGCGGCATGGCTGAAACCGCGACACGCGCAACCGATGCATCGCAGCCTGTCATTCGCGTGACGGGCATGCGCAAGGAATACCGCATGGGCACGGAGACGATCTGTGCGCTGAACGGTGTCGATTGCACCATCCACGAGAACGAGTACGTGGCGGTGATGGGGCCTTCGGGTTCCGGCAAGTCCACGCTCATGAACATCATCGGCTGCCTCGATCGCCCCACGGAAGGTGAGTACTGGTTGTCGGGCGAGAACGTCGCCAGGTTCGGCGACCGGGCGCTGGCGCGGGCGCGCAACCGACGCATCGGGTTCGTCTTTCAGACCTTCAACCTCTTGCCGCGCGCCAACGCGCTGCACAACGTCGAAGTGCCGCTCTTGTATGCCGGCGTCGGTCGCCGGGAGCGCCGCGCCCGGGCCCGGGGAACCCTCGAGCGGGTGGGCTTAAGCGACCGCATGAACCACAAGCCGAGCGAGCTCTCCGGCGGCCAGCGCCAGCGCGTTGCGGTGGCGCGGGCGCTCGTAAACGAACCCAGCATCCTGCTGGCAGACGAGCCGACCGGAAACCTCGACAGCCGCACCGGGGAAGACATCATGGACCTGTTCGGTGCGCTGCACGAAGCTGGCCAGACCATCATCTTGGTCACCCACGAGTCGGCCGTCGCGCGCCGCGCGGGTCGTCATGTCCATCTGATGGATGGCGTGGTCACCGACGACTATTCGACAGGCGAGCTCGATCCGGCGGATGTCAGCCGCCGAGCCGAAGCGCCGCCCCGCCCGCAACCAAAGGAGCCGAGCCGATGAGGAGCAAACGCGCCGTACGCCAGCGGTGGGCAGGCAACTATCGACGCGCCCGCCACGGTGCCCTAGCCGTCGCGCTGACGACCCTTGCCGCCTGCGACCAGGTCGACGAAATGCTGGCGGACGATCCGGCCCAGGCGGAGCAGGTTGCCCTCTATCAATCGGTTCCCGTCGAGCGCAGGAACATCGCCGTCGCCGTGGAAGCGGCCGGCATCATCGAGCCGGTCACGACCGTCGAAGTGAAGTCCAAGGCATCCGGCGAGATTCTCGAACTGCCGGTGGACACGGGCGACTTTGTCGAAGCCGGGACCTTGCTCGCGCGCATCGACCGCCGCGTGCTCAACAACTCGTTGCAGCAGGCGAAGGCGAGCCTCGAGGTCGCCAAGGCGCGCCAAACCAATACCCAATCGCAACTCGACCGAATCGCCACGCTCTACGAGCAGGAGTCCCTGTCCAAGGTGGACTACGAGCAATCGCTGCTCGAACACGCGACCGCCCGCTCGGAGGTGGTGCGCGGCGAAATCCAAGTGGAAAACGCGACCATACAGCTCGAGGACGCGGACGTGAACTCGCCCATCGCCGGCACCGTCATCGAACGACTGGTCGAGCAGGGCCAGGTCATCTCCTCCCCGATGGGCGACGTCGGCGGCGGCACGCTGCTCATGCAAATGGCCGATCTTTCCCACGTGCAGGTGCGAATGCTGGTGGACGAGATCGACATCGGCAAGGTGCAGCCCGGCACCATCGCCCAGGTCAACGTCGCCGC
>VXPR01000123.1 GCA_009839405.1 Gammaproteobacteria bacterium | reverse complement strand
CCCCCCCCCCCCCCCCCCCCCCCCCCCCCCGACGCGCCCTTCAGGGCGCGCTAGCGGCTTCAAGGTATTGCAGGTGACGGACTGTCACCTGTTCGCTTCGCCTGAGGGAGAGCTGCGCCACATGCGCACCCTCGACACCCTGGGCGCCGTGCTGGCCCAGGCCGCAGGCGAGGCCGAGCCGGACGCCATCCTCGCCACCGGCGACATCGCCCAAGAGCCGCACGCGGCAACCTATGCGACCTTCCTTGCCGCGGTGCGGGCGCATTTCGACGCTCCGCTGTTGTGCGTGCCGGGCAACCACGACAGCGAGCCCCTGCTGTCGTCCTCGCTTCCCGTCCGCCCACTAACGCTCGTGGGCGGCAAAGGCGCGCGCCCCGGCAGCGAAGCGCAGCGCGGCTGGCGTCTCGTCGGCATCGACACCCACATCGAGGGCGAGACCGGAGGTCGCACCGGCAGCGCGGCGCGCGCTCGCTTGGCGCAGGACATCAGCGCGGCGGACGAGCACGTTCTGGTGGCCGGGCACCACGCGCCGGTCCACATTGGCACCGACTGGCTTGACGTGCATCGTATCGAGGACGGCGACGAGCTGCTCGCCTGCCTCGGCACGCAAGGGGCGAGCGGCAACGCCGTGCGCGCTTATGTCTTCGGTCATGTGCATCAGGCCGTGGACCTGGAGCGCGGATCATTGCGACTCTTGGCGTCGCCTTCCACTTGCTTCCAGTTCACGCCCAAGAGCGCCGGATTCGGCGTCGACGACAAACCGCCGGGGTATCGCTGGCTGTCTCTCCACGCGGATGGTTCGCTGACGACGGAGGTGCGTTGGTTGCGGGACAAACTGCCGCCTGCCACGCAGCAGGGCCGCTAACGGTGAGCGCCGGCAGATACTCGGCAGAGTCGATCCAGGTCCTCTCCGGGCTCGAACCGGTGCGCCGCCGCCCGGGCATGTACACCGACACCACCCGCCCCAACCATCTCGTACAGGAGGTGGTGGACAACAGCGTCGATGAAGTGCTTGCCGGCTTCGGTCGCCGCATCGATGTCATTGTCGGCGCCGACGGTACCGTGGATGTCGCCGACGACGGCCGCGGGATGCCGGTGGACATGCATCCGGAGCACGGCCTCACCGGCGTCGAGCTGATCCTCACCCGGCTCCACGCCGGGGGCAAGTTCGACGGCGAGAACTACGCCTTCGCCGGCGGTCTGCACGGCGTTGGCGTGTCGGTGGTGAACGCGCTGTCGTCATGGCTGGAAGTGGAGGTGAAGCGCGGCGGCACCTGCTATCGGCAACGCTACGAGGGCGGCGCGCCCACGACGAAGCTCGAAGAGGTGCACAGCGTCAACCGCCGCGACACCGGCACGCGGGTGCGCTTTCTGCCGGACGCTTCGTACTTCGACTCGAATCGGCTGGCAATCGGGCGCCTCAAGCACCTGTTGCGCGCCAAGGCGGTGCTCTGCCCGGGCCTCACCGTCACCCTCACCGACGGCACAGACGCCGAGGCCAGCACCGAAACCTGGCAGTACAACGACGGCCTCGCCGGTTACCTGCGCCAAGCCCTTGGCGAATGCGAGGCGGTGCCGGCCGAGCCCTTCACCTGCAGCGCCGAGGGCAACCACGAAGCGGTCGATTGGGCCCTGCAGTGGGTCACCGACGGCGGCGAGGTGGTGGGCGAGAGCTATGTCAACCTCATTCCGACGCCTTTGGGTGGCACCCACGTCAACGGCCTGCGCAGCGGCCTGCTCGAGGCGCTGCGGGAGTTCTGCGAGTTCCGGGACCTCGTGCCGCGCGGTGTGCGCGTCGTTGGCGACGACCTGTGGGAGCAATGTGCACACGTCCTTTCCGCGAAGACCGCCGAACCGCAGTTCAGCGGCCAGACCAAGGAGCGGCTGTCCTCGCGCCAATGCGCGGTGTTCGTCTCCGGCATTGCCAAGGACGCCTTCAGCATCTGGCTCAATGAGCACCCTCAGGACGGCGAACGCCTCGCCGAACTCGCCATCGCCAACGCCCAGCGTCGGGTGCAGGCGAGCCGCAAGGTGGCCCGCCGCAAGGTCACCACCGGCCCGGCCCTTCCGGGCAAGCTCGCCGACTGCGCCTCGCAAGATGCCGAGCGCGCCGAGCTCTTTCTGGTGGAAGGGGAATCCGCCGGTGGCTCCGCGCGCGGGGCGCGGGACCGCGAGTTCCAGGCAGTGATGCCGCTGCGCGGCAAGATCCTCAACACTTGGGAAGTGGACGGCGGCGAAGTGCTGGCATCGCAGGAAGTCCACGACATTGCCCTCGCCGTCGGCGTCGATCCGGGCGCGACGGACCTCTCGGGCCTGCGTTACGGCAAGGTCTGCATCCTCGCCGACGCCGATTCCGACGGCGCCCACATCGCGACGCTCCTGTGCGCGCTGTTCCTGCGCCACTTCCGCCCGCTGGTGGAGGCGGGGCACATCTACGTTGCAATGCCGCCGCTGTATCGCATCGACCTCGGCAAGGAAGTGCACTACGCCTTGGATGAGGCGGAGAAAGAGGGTGTGCTCGAACGCCTCCAGGCGGAGAAGAAGCGCGGCACACCGGTGGTGCAGCGCTTCAAGGGCCTCGGCGAGATGAACCCGCCGCAACTGCGTGAAACGACCATGGCGCCGGACACGCGCCGGCTCGTGCAGCTGGGCATCGATTCCGAAGCGGAGACGGTGGAGATCATGGACATGATGCTTGCGCGCAAGCGCGCCGCCGACCGCCGAGTGTGGCTCGAAGCCAAGGGCGACTTGGCTCTCGCGGACGTGCCTCTCGCGAGATAGCGGTTTCGCAAAAGGGAATCGGCATGGAAGCGGAAACGGAACTCGCCGGCGAAACCGAACGACTGCCGCTCAGGGCCTACACCGAGCGGGCCTATCTCGACTACTCCATGTATGTCATCAACGACCGTGCCCTGCCGCACGTGGGGGACGGCCTGAAGCCGGTGCAGCGGCGCATCATCTATGCGATGTCGCAACTCGGCCTTTCCGCTGCCGCCAAATACAGCAAGTCTGCCCGCACCGTCGGCGAGACCCTCGGCAAATACCACCCCCACGGCGACGCCGCCTGCTACGAGGCGATGGTGCTGATGGCGCAGCCGTTCTCGTATCGCTATCCGCTCATCGACGGGCAGGGCAACTGGGGTGCGCCAGACGATCCGAAGTCGTTCGCCGCCATGCGCTACACCGAGTCACGGCTTGCGGCGTTTGCGGAGTTGCTGCTCGCCGAAGTGGGTCAGGGAACCGTGGACCTTGCGCCCAACTTCGATGGCGCCATGCAGGAGCCCGTGCTGCTGCCGGCACGGGTGCCGCTCGTGCTTCTGAACGGCGGCACCGGCATTGCGGTGGGCATGGCCACGGACATTCCGCCACACAACCTGCGCGAGGCGGTGGCGGCATGCATCCACTTGCTGGACCATCCGCGGGCCACTGTGGACGACCTGCTCGAACACATCCACGGCCCCGACTTTCCCACCGGCGCCACCATCATCACTCCCCCGGAACAGTTGCGCGAGGCGTATCACACCGGCCGCGGTTCCGTGCGGGCGCGGGCGCAGTACACGCGTGAGAACGGCGACGTGGTGATCCATGCGCTGCCCTATCAGGTCTCGCCGTCGAAGGTGCTCGAACAGATCGCCCAGCAGATGCAGGCGCGCAAGCTGCCGATGCTGGCCGACTTGCGCGACGAATCCGACCACGAGAATCCCATGCGCCTGGTGCTGATGCCGCGCTCGAATCGGGTGGATGTCGAACGGCTCATGAGCCACCTGTTCGCCACCACCGACCTGGAGCGCAGCTACCGGTTGCACTTCAACGTCAT
>VXPR01000407.1 GCA_009839405.1 Gammaproteobacteria bacterium | reverse complement strand
AATCCGGCGACACCCCACCTGGCGCCCGCTCCCCCGCCCGCACCGTCCGGGAGCACCCCTAGCTTAGCTTGCGACCGAACGCGCCTTCGGAGGGAAGGCATTCTGCCTCCCCTAGCGCGCCGTGAGGCGCGCTGCTGCGGGCGTCGCCTTCAGGACCTCAGAAAAAGCGCGTATCGGCGTCAGGGAAGGCAGAATGCCTTCCCTCCGGTGAGTCCCGTAGCTACTTAGTTGTCGCGTGAGGGCAACGCCACCGTTGCCGAACCGAGGGCCGTGGGGAGCCCGGACTGGTTGACGTTACGGATCTGCACTTCGACTAGGTGCTCGTTGCCGGCGATTGACTTGCCCGTGACCTCACCATGCACCGTGTTCGTGTCGCCCACCACGTTGGGGTGCCGAACCTGTGCGCTTAGGGACTTGAGGGCGCCGTCGTCGCCCATCCAGTCGGTGACGATCTGGCTCAGCCAGCACACGCGCTGGGGCCCGAAGTCGAACTGGCCCGGCATGTTGCGGCGCTTGCGGGCGTGTTCTTCGTCGAAGCGACCGCCGCCGCCCAAGTCGGCGGAGCCTTCCGCCTCCAACGCGGTGCGCGAGGTGCGACCGGTGCCGAGCACGCCGTGGGTGAACAGGAACAGCTCGGTCACCGAATAGGTACCTTTCTTGAGCGACGGCAGGGCATCGCCTACTGCCACGTCCTCCCAATACCGCGTCTCGGCACCCCGCCGCTCTCGCTCCCAAACCAACGGATCCGCCGGCTCGACCACGCTGCCGCCGTCGCCTTCCTTGGGTGCACGATCGTATTCCAGCGTGTGCCCCATGTTCTGGTATCGCGCCATGGTCGTCTTGATGGTGGCGACCACCTCCTTGCGCTGGTTGGTGAAGGTGACGAAACCGGTGTTGAAGTTGATGGCGCCGATGCGGCGGCTGGTCTTGCGAATCGTCTCGCCCACCGTTTCGCTTGCCGTGATCGTGTCGTCGCGCCAGATGGGGCGGACGAACTCGATCTCGGCTCCGGCGTAGTTCACCGGCAGATACTCCGTGGACACCCGCCGCCGGTCGATGCCGCCGGTCTCACCCGCCACGACACCCAAGGTGACGCCGAACAGAAACGGCGGCGGCGCCGTGATCATGCCGAAGCGGCTTGCCGCGGCGTGCTCTTCGTCGCGCCACAGGGGGTTGTAGTCGCCCACTCCATCACCGAAGCGGCGCACGTTGTCAATGTTGGCCTGCTTGCTCGGCCGATGCGGCAGCGTTTGGCCGATGGTTTTGCGGTATTCGTCCTGGAACTCGTCGATGGTGGTGATGAGGTCACCGTCTGCCATTGTTCGCCTCCGCGGTTAGATTTCGAGACCGCGAGGCACGCCGGGGTTGTCCACCGCCTGTACCCGCTTCAGCACTTCGTTGGCCCGCTCCTGTTGGCCCGCCGTTTCCCGCCGAATGCCGAGGCCCGTGCGCGTGGCGTACTCCCGCCGCGTGGCGAGGAACTCGGACAGTTGATCCCAAGTACAGGTGTCGGCCAGTTCGAGGATGTGGTCCGGCTTCACGGTGTCGTGCATCTCCTGCCATTTGCCCTGCAGCGACAGGGCGTGCAGCTTCATGCCAAGGTCCTCGAGGCCGTGCAGCGCCAGCACCTTGTGGTATGTGCGGGTGGAACCGTAGAAGGACAGCGCTCGCCTCATACCGTCGATCTTGCGTTCGATCTCGCTGTCGTCGTCGCCGACCACCAGATAGCCGCTCTCGGCGATCTCGAGGTCGCTCCAGTTGCGTCCGGAGCGCACGAGGCCCTCGCGAACCGCCGGCAGCAGCACCTCGCGCATGTACTTGTCCGACATGATTCCGCCGTGGGGCATGACGACATCCGCCACGTCCCCGGCAACTCGCGCCATGCCTGGCCCGACCATCGCGAGCCCCACCTGCGGGCGTGGAAAGTCGATGGGGCCGGGATTGAAGTTCGGCGTCATCAGGGTGTAGGTGTAGTGCCGCCCCAGAAACTCGGGCCGCTTGCCGTCCTGCCACGAGTCCCACACCTCGTGCATCATGCGGATGTACTCGCGCATTCGCGGCGCGGGAGGGCTCCAGGTGCCGCCGAAGCGACGCTCGTTGTGCCCCTTCACCTGGCTGCCGAGACCGAGCACGAAGCGTCCCTTCGAGAGGTGCTGGATGTCCCATGCCTCCATCGCCAGCACCATTGGGCTGCGCGGGAAGGCGATGGTCACCGAGGTCTGCAAGCCGACGCGTTCCGTCGCGGTCGCCGCCACCGTCATGGTGAGCATCGAGTCGTGCGACAGCTCGCCGCAGGTGATGGTGTCGAACCCTTGAGCCTCTGCCGCCCGCGCCTGCTCGCCAATCTCGGCCGGCCAGCCCCCGACCCCAGTAATGACCTTCACGTTGCTCCGCCGCTCCCAAGTCGCAAATGTCCACGTTGCATCGTGCCACCTCGCTTTGCAACACTATGGGCGCACATTTTGCGGGCACCGCCTGCACACGGAGGGGAACATGGCGTCCAAGCGAGCGCATCTCATCGTTGGGGGATTTCCGATCGGCTCCACTGCGGGGCATGACATGGACTTCGCCCGCATCACGCTGCTGCAGAAGCTCTACGACGGGGGTTATCAAACCACCGTCGCCAACGACTTTGCGGACATCGGCGAGCGGCTTCACGGCGTCAACCTCCTCGTGACCTACGTCGCGGGGCCCTACCCCAACGACGCCCAGTGCCAGGAAATGGAGCAGTGGATGGCCGACGGTGGGCGCTGGTTTGCGCTGCACGGCACCAGCGGCGGCCGCGCCGCCCGCATCGAGGGCAGCCGACGACGACGCATGGTGCGCCTCGCCCACCACGATGCCCTGGGAGCGTTCTTCCTGAACCACCCACCGCTCAGCAAGTTCAAGGTTGAGGTGCAGGCAGACCACCCCATCACCGCCGGGTTGCCGGCGAACTTCGAGACCTCCGACGAGCTCTATCTCGTCGAGCCGGTGGGCAGAAGCCAAACGCTGCTCACGACGGAACTGCCCAAGGACCCGTCGCCGCCGGGATTCGGCTTCGTCTATGACGAAGACACTTCCGTGCGCGAAGACGGCAAGACTCGCGTGCTGGGGCTGGAGCGAACCGTCGGCAAGGGTGCGGTGGTGTATGTCGCCCTTGGCCATTGCCATTCGCCGGAAACCAACGGCCAGCCCTTGGTGGACGAAAGCGTCGGCGCTGGCGGCAAGACGCCAATGGTCTTCCGCGGCTCGTGGGAAACCGAAGCCTTCAACACGATCCTCGACAACGCAGTCCGCTGGGGCGCCGCCGCCTGAAGATTCGGCGCTAGCAGCCTGTCGGACTTGTGACGGGCCTTTGGAGGGAAGGCATTCTGCCTTCCCTGCGCGCCCTCTGGCGCGCCGACCGCGACTTGCAGTGAGAAAGCGCCCGTCGGCGCTAGGGGCGCGCCCTTCGGGCGCGTTGGCAGAATGCCTTCCCTCCAAAGGGACTGCCTTGTTCACGCGCTAGAGCGCGCCCTGAAGGGCGCGTCGGCAGTTCGCTGGCGGAACTGCTGGCCTTCGTGCTCGCGTTCGTTCGCAGCTACGGCTAGCAGCCATTCGCACTTCGCCGCTGCGCGGCAAAGTCCGACAGGCTACTAGTGCGCCAAACAGGAAAGATGGGCCTTTAGGCCCAGGCACTGTGCCTTCGCTCCAAGGTCCTGTCAGATGCGTTGGCGGCGGGCTTCGAACAGGAGAATGGTCGCGGCCATCGCCGCGTTCACCGAGTCGGCGTCGCCTGTCATGGGGATGGAAACGGACGCCGAACCGGCGCTGCGCCCAGCGGGGCTTACGCCGGTG
>VXPR01000299.1 GCA_009839405.1 Gammaproteobacteria bacterium | reverse complement strand
GCCCCATGTCGCACCCGGAGCCGAGCTATCCGCCGCTGAAGATGCACGGGCACCATTGCAGCCTGATGGCGGGGGTGGCTGGGGCGACGGTGGCGCTGGCGGTGTATCGGGATCGATGCCGCTCTGGGCTCGGCGAAGTGATCGACTTCTCGGTGGTGGAATACGTCGCGTCGGTGCTGGAGTTCGGCATCCACGTGTACACCTATCACGGCTTCGTGATGAAGCGCACGGTGCCTCGGTCGCTCATTCCGTGGCGCATCTTCGACACCAAGGACGGCGCCATTTTCCTTGCCTGCATCGAGCAGGATCAGTGGGAGCGGCTGGTGCAGTTCATGGGCAGCCCCGAGTGGGCGACCCTGGATGTGTTCACAACGACGCAAGGGCGCAACGAGAACCAGGACGTGGTTCACGGCTTCATCGCCGAGTTCGTTGCCGAATGGAACACCTTCGACCTCTACCATGCTGCGCAGAAGCACCGCATCTGCATGGCGCCGGTGATGTCGTTCGCCGATCTTGCCGCCGACAGGCATCTCGCCGCACGCGGGTTCTTCACCAAGGCGCCGGGCGATGAAGGAACTGCCTACATGGCCCCGGCGATGCTCATCGACGGCAAAAGGCCGCAATATCGCCGACCGGCGCCATACATCGGCGAGCACACGAAGGAGCTGCTCGATTCCGATCTATCGCCTCCGCCGTCGGAACCTCAAACTGACGGTCCGCCCGCGTCCAAACGCCCGCTCGAAGGCGTGCGCGTGCTGGACCTCACCTGGGTTTGGGCCGGCCCTTTCGGCAGCATGAACCTCGGCCATCTCGGCGCGGACGTGATCCGGGTGGAATCCTCCGTGCGCCCCGACCTCTATCGCCGCGGCAACGCCGCGCCGGAGGGCATCGAGCCGAGCCTGAACACCAACGGCATGTTCAACCAGTGGAATCAGGGCAAGCGCAGCGTGGCGGTGGATCTTCGACATCCGCAAGGCCCCGAACTCGTCAAGCGGCTCGTGGCCGAAGTGGACGTGGTGTTCCAGAACTTCGCCACCGGCGTCCTCGAACGTCTGGGCTTAAGCTACGACGTGCTCCGGGAAATCAATCCGCGCGTGATCCTGGCTTCTGTGAGCGGCTATGGACAGACTGGGCCGTACCGTGAGTACATGGGCTATGGGCCCGCCACCGGGCCTCTGTCGGGGCTCTCTTCCGCATCTGGATTTCCCGGTGAGGGCCCGGAGGAAACAGGCGTCGCAATGCCCGACCCCACGGCCGGCATCACCGCCGCCTGCGCCGTTGCGGGAGCCCTGTTGCGTCGAGACCAAACCGGCGTCGGCGAACACCTGGATGTAACGCTGTGGGAAGCCACCGCCGCTCTCAACGTGGACGGCTGGATGGAGCAAGCATTGGCCGGAAGGCAAGCGGAGCGGATGGGCAACCGAGACCCGTGGATGGCACCGCATGGGTGCTTTCCCGCCGCTGGCGAAGATGAGTGGGTGACCATTGCCTGCACCGACGCCGACTTCGCCTCCCTCGCCGAACTCGTGCCCGGGCTCGACGACGACAGCTTCGCGAGCCTTAAGCTCCGCAAGCAAAACGAAGACGAACTCGAACGCTGCCTTGGCGACTGGACCCGCCGCCACGACCGCTGGTTCGTCACGGGCCTCCTGCAAGCACGCGGCATAGCGGCTTTTCCGAGCTTCACCTGCAAGGACGTGGTGGAAGACCCACACTTCAACGCCCGCGGCTTCATCGAACGCCAGCATCACCCGGAAGTGGGAGCCCGCGCCCACACCGGAATCCCATGGCGCTTCGCCACGCGCCCCAACGGCGTGCGTATGCCGGCGCCGCAGCTAGGCGGCCACACCGACGAGGTGCTGCAGGGCATTCTCGGCATGGACGAGGAGGAGATCGCACGACTGCGCGCTGATGGCGTGCTCGCATAAGCCCTTTCGGCCCACCCCAGGCGAGCCCCCGGGGCGGGGCGGGGCCCCTTAGCAGCGAGTGCTCCCCTCCGTGGCGACAGCGACTTACGCTCGTCGACCATCGATGATGAGTTCGGCGACGCGCCCACCATGCGTGCTTTGCAGGAAGTGATCGGCGTCTTCGATGCCGTCGAATCTAACGCCGCCCATGCGCGCGGCCCAAGTGCGCCCCCACTCCTCCGTGAACACGTCGTCGACGCAGCCCCAGATGAACTGCACGCCCTTTTGCCAGCCAAGCAACGTTCGGTAGTGCAGTTCCTGCGCCGCCGCATTGCCGTTGTCTGGGCTGCTGACGGGAATGGACAACGGAAACCGCCGCATGCCGTTGTAGCCGCCGTCCGGCAGGCCGCGATAGGGTGCCGAAAAGCCCTGGTACACCCGTTCAGCCTCGCCCGTGAGCCCTGGGTCCTTGCCGTCGACGATGGTGCCAAACACAGTGCGGCGGTCGGCTAGGCCCGCGCTCAGCACCAGCAGTAGCCCCACATCCGGTTCGGGGCGATAGAACAGCCCGCCTTCGTGCCAGTTTTGGTTCCAGTTGCGGATGGCGTCGGAGTATTCGTAGCCATCGTGGTGCAGCCAAGTGTTCATGATGACGAGGTGCTCGAAGCGGTGCGGCATCATCGCCGCCTGGGCGAGGCCGATGGGGCCACCCCAGTCTTGGCACACCAGCGTGATGCGATTCAGGTCAAGCGCCGTGATCAGTGAGGTGAGGATTTCGGTGTGCCGGGCGATGGTGTACCAGTGCACATCCGTGGGCTTGTCCGAACGGCCGAAACCCATGTGGTCTGGGGCGATGCAGCGATAGCCGGCATCCACCAGAGGGCCGATCATGTCCCGGTAGAGATACGCCCACGTCGGCATCCCGTGCAGCAGCAACATGACCGGCCCATCGCGAGGCCCCACATCGACATAGTGCATGCGCAGGTCTTGCCATGTGTGGTAGTTCGGCTCGTGGCGGAAGTCTGACACCATGTCGAAGTTTTCATCTGGCGTCCTGACGAAATCGGTCATGCTGGGCATCTCCAAATGCGTGGCACCCATAGATCATGCCACGCCTGTCAGACGGTGCTACGATGCCGAACACGCAAGGCTTTGTGCAGCAAGGGGAAACGGCGCATGGGCATCACGGTGGAGCACGGCTATTTCGAGGACCTTGACGACGCCCGACGGGAAATCCGCGGCAACGGCCAGTTCCTGCACGAGGTGGACGCGGCCCCGAGCGGCGGCACACCGATCCACTGGCACGACGTGGGCATTCACTTCTATGTGCAGGAGGGCGTGTTCCGTTTCCAGGACCCGGCCAGCGGAACGGTGCATGAATGCGGGCCGGGAACCAAGTTCGTCATCCCAGAGCGGACCCTGCACATCGAGGAGGAACATCACGGCTACAAGGGCGTGGTGGGCATGACCAAGGACCCGGTGCCGCAGCCCTTCGTGCGCCCGCCGGCGGAACTCGACGCAGCCTGAGGCTCGCTTCCAAGCCAAGGCCGGCAGGATGAACCCGCCGGGGGAGAAACATGACCCGCTTTCCGAGCCGCTTGGTCACCAAGCGCCTCATCCTGCGCCCGCCGACGCCGGACGACGCGGCCGGGGTGCTGGCGGCCGTCACGGCGTCCTACCCGGAACTGCACCGCTGGATGCCTTGGGCGAAGGACCCGTATGGCATTGAGCAGGCGCGAGCCTTCTGCGCCGACTCGCAAACGAAGCTGAAGGAAGGCGTGGACTTCACGACACTGCTGACACTGCGAGACAGCGGCGCCATCATCGGCAGCAGCGGCCTGATGGGCGCCGATCCGGCGGTGCCGAGCTTCGAGACCGGCTATTGGGCGCATACGGCCTACACCGGCCAAGGCTATGTCTC
>VXPR01000065.1 GCA_009839405.1 Gammaproteobacteria bacterium | reverse complement strand
GATGGGCACCATGGCGTCGATGCACTTGATGCCCATCTGCACCGGTTGGTCCACCGACTGCCGGGCGATGACGCCAGGCGCCACTTTCTCGATAGGCGCAGTTTCGGTGGCGGCGATGGGGCCCTTGCCGTCCACGGGTTCGCCAAGGGCATTGACCACGCGGCCGAGCAGTTCGCGCCCCACCGGCACTTCGAGAATGCGCTTGGTGCAGCGCGCCGTCATGCCTTCCGAGAGGCCCTCGTAATCGCCGAGCACCACCACGCCCACAGAGTCGCGCTCGAGGTTGAGCGCCATGCCGGTGACGACTCCGCCGCCCTCGGCGCCGGGGAACTCGATCATCTCGCCGTATTGCGCTTCGGCGAGGCCGTGGACACGGACGATGCCGTCGGACACGCTGACGATGGTGCCCTCGTTCTGCGCCTGTGCGGTGACATCCAGGTTGTGGATGCGGCTCTTGATGATGTCGCTGATTTCCGAAGGATTCAGTTGCTGCATGTCGTTGTGCCCTGTCCTTGCGCGCCCTACGGGCGCGGCGGGGGGGGGAGGGGGGGAGGAGGGAAGCACAAACTAAAGTAAAGAATAAGAGTCTAAAGTTCAAGAGCAAATGAGGAATAATGAAGAAAGAAGAAAGATGTATAAAAAAAATAAAGTGGGGGGGGTGTTTTTTTTTTTTATTATTTTATTTTCTTTGTGGGTTTGTGTGTGGGCCCGTCCCGGCGCGCCCTTGCGGGCGCGTCGGCAGTTCGCTAGCGCGAACTGCTGGCAAATGGGAGACGAATCGAGTCGTCATGTTCGAAGGAGCGCCTCGGTGAGCTTGGCGATGCGGCCGCGCACGCTGCCGTCGATCACGGTGTCGCCGGCGCGGATGATGGCGCCGCCGACGACGGCTTCGTCCACTCTCGTCGCCACCTCGATCTCCTGGCCGAAGCGTTGCGTAAGGCCTTCGACAAAGCCGGCGAGTTGGCTTTCGGTGAGTTCCACGGCGCTGACGATCTCGACATCCAAGGTGCGTTCCGCCGCGGCCTTCAAGGCTTCGAACTGGCTCGCGATCTCGCCCAAGATGTCGAGCCGCTTGTTGTCTGCCAGCACATGCACGAAGCGGCGGGTATCGGTGCCGAGCTCATCGCCAAGCAGGTCGATGATCCGCTGTGCCTTGACCGGCTCCGGCAGCGACGGCAAGGCGATGAACTCCTGCACCTCGTCCACATCGGCGGCCGCGGCCAGGCTCGCAAGCTGGCGCGACCATTGGTCGAGCCGATCCGCCTCGCGGGCGATATCGAACGCCGCCCCGGCGTAGGGGCGGGCGAGGGTCGCGGTCTCTGCCACCTAGAGTTCCGTCGCCAGCTTGTCGAGCAAGGCGTCGTGCCGGGAGCGGTCGAGGTCCGCCGAGACGATGCGCGAGGCGCCGGCGATGGCGAGTTCGGCCACGCGGCCCCTGAGCGCTTCGCGGGCGCGGTTCATCTCCTGCTCGATGTCCGCTTGCGCGGCTTCCAGGATACGTTCCCGTTCGGCCTGCGCCACGGACTTCGCTTCCTCCACCATTTCGGCGGCTTGGCCGCGAGCCTGCTCGACGATCTGGCGTGCTTCGGCGCGAGCGCCGCTCAGGCGCTCTTCGGCGCGGGCCTCGGCGTGCTCAAGGTCACGCTGCGCCTTGTCGGCAGCCTCCAGCCCGTCTGCGATGGTCTTCTGCCGCTCCCGCATGGCGGAAATCAGCACCGGCCAGATGAACTTCCAGCAGGTCCAGACGAACACGGCGAAGGCCAGCGTCTGGCCGATGAGCGTCGCCGTGATGTTCATGTCGTCTCCTCCTTAAGCGCGGGTGCCGCCGTGGCGGCGGCGAGGGGAAAGAGGTGCCCTTGCGTCAGGCGACCACGAACATCACGTAGAGGGCGACGCCGACGCCGATGATCGGCACCGCGTCCACGAGGCCCAGGATGATGAAGAGCTGGGTCCTGAGCGTCGGCAAGAGCTCCGGTTGGCGGGCAACGCCTTCCATGAACTTGCCGCCGAGCAGGCCGACGCCGATGGCGGCGCCGACGGCGCCAAGGCCGATCATCAGGCCAGCGCCAATGTACAAGAGAACTGACATCTCCACGGTTCGCTTAACTCCTTTCGGTGGGGTTGTGGGTTGTTGGGTTCAGTGGTCTTCCTCCGTGTCGTGCGCCTGGGCGAGGTACACCACCGTGAGGACGGCGAAGATGAACGCCTGCAGGGTGATGATGAGGACGTGGAACATGGCCCAGGCCCATTGCAGCGCGGCGCCGAAGACGCCGATGACGATGCCGCCGTACATGAGGGCGATGAGGATGAAGATCATCTCCCCGGCGTAGAGGTTGCCAAACAGTCTGAGGCCCAGCGAGACGGGCTTGGCGAGCAGCGTGACGCCTTCGAGAATGAGGTTGATCGGTGCGAGGATGACGATCAGCAGCCCCCGCACCACCGGGTTGCCGCCCTTCGGGGCTTCGAACGGGTGGCAGAGGAGTTCCTTCAGGAAACCGCCGATGCCCTTGACCTTGATGCTGTAGAAGATCACCAGAATGAAGACGGCCAACGCCATGCCGAGGGTGATGTTGGGATCGGTGGAGGGCACCACCTTCATGAACTCGACGCCCATGAGCTTGGCGGCTTCGGGAATCCAGTCCACCGGCACCAAGTCCATGAGGTTCATCAGGAAAACCCAGACGAAGATGGTGAGTGCCATGGGTGCGATGAGGTCGTTGCGATGTTGGAAGATGCTCGAGACCGTCTCGTCAATGAAGTCGACGATCATCTCCACGGCGTTCTGCAAGCCGCCGGGGACACCGGCCGTGGCTCGACGAGCGGCGATTCCGAAGATGACGCAGAAAAGTGCGCCCAACGCCACAGCCCATGCCATGGAATCGACGTTAATGGACCAAAAGCCCATCGCCGCCGCCTGCTCGGCGTTCTCAGCGAATCCCCACGTTCCGTCCGGATGCTGGCCGTAGGTGAGATTCGTGAGGTGGTGCTTGAT
Organism: Gammaproteobacteria bacterium; assembly: GCA_009839405.1. GTDB lineage: Bacteria > Pseudomonadota > Gammaproteobacteria > Pseudomonadales > Azotimanducaceae > VXYL01. The sequence continues at coordinate 847 of VXPR01000065.1, read as the reverse complement.
GTAGTCGCCGCTCGATTCGGCCATATCGCGTCTTGCGCCCTACGCTCCTGATCGATGCCCCGGATTGTCCGAAGCACTATTCCATGCGAGGGGAGGCCCCTCACTCTCCCGCTCTGCCCCGGCCAATCAGTGCCGGTGCGAGCAATTGCCCCACCAGCGCGGCGACGAATCCGCCAAGAAATGCCGCTGCCTGCACGCCGACCAAGAATCCCGCCGCCGCGAGAGCAGAGATCAGCGCCACCTTGGCAAACCAGCGCGCCAAGAGGCCATATGCCTCTGCCGTCGCGTTGGCGGCCTTGGTGCGGCCAACCGCCCATGCGTACCAAGCTTGAGGCAGCACTACCGCCGCCCCGCCGAGCATCGCGCTGACGGCACCGTAACCGGCCGTTCCCGCCGAAGCGCCCGCCGCAATTGCGGCAGCAACCCCGGTCAACCCTGCCTGGACGAGCACAACCAGCCAAGGTGCCTGCACTTAACCGGACTGCCTGCGGATGGACCCGGCACCAACCGATCCCTGCGCGACCTCGCCCCAAAGGAGGGCACGCCAGCAGAGGATCGATGTGGACGAAGTTCGGTAGATCAGGCCGAACCGGTGTGCGAAGCGGCGCGCATTATACGGACGGGCTTGGCGTGCTTCAACGCTTTTGGCGAGGAAGAGTCGTGGGAGGCCGGAAGGTGGTGGTGACCTTCCCTAGCACGCCCTGAAGGCGCGTCGGCAGTTCGCTAGCGCGGACTAGCGCCTCTGCACAGCCCGCAGGCGGCCCCCCCCTCCGACAAACGGCGAGGACGCCGTTTCTCGACTCCCCCGCAAGGGGGGAGTGACAGGAAGGGCCCGCGAACCGCCTGG
>VXPR01000421.1 GCA_009839405.1 Gammaproteobacteria bacterium | reverse complement strand
TATCGCTCAACTTGCCCTCCCCCCCCTCTGTTTTCCTCTTCTCGCGGGTGGCGGGGGCGGGGGGGCCCGGGGGGGTGGGGGGCCCCCCCCCCCCACGCGCCGCTAGGCGCGGTTGTCCGTGCCGCACATGCATGTCCACCAAATCAGCGCGTCTGTCGGCGCGTACGAGGGCGAGACGCCCTCGCCCCCAAAAGACGGTTCAACGCCCAAGGGGCAGGTAGATTCGGGTTTCGAGCTTTTCCTCCGGCACTTCACCGGGGTCGTTGGCGTACACGTCCCAGCCGCCGAACTGGGCCTCTGAGCCCATTTCTCGTGCGCGGGCCCACACCTGCTGCCACACGCTGCCAACGCCTTCGTAGGGCCCCACATGCAATGCCGTGAGGGCCTGGCCGCCGGGCAGTTCGTGGGCCTCGATGTCGCCTGAGTTTGCCAATGCCGCGCTCACGGGCATTCCGGCAGCGAGTTGGCAGTGGGTTCCGTCCATGTGGAAGTAGCGCGCGAAGGGCATTCCGGTGGGCGCTTGGCCCGAACCGATGATGTGCTGCGCCACCCTCGGAAAGATGTCGGCGAAAGCCTCGCCCATGCGCATGACATCCACCGTTCGCCGCACCACCATCGCCGGCTGCGCCGCAAGTTCCACCTCTTCAATCTGTACATCCGGCATCGCTTTGTCCGCCCCGTGAATGGAAAGGCGCGCAACCTGACACGTCCGGCGCTCGCCTGCAAGAGCGGGCCGCTGCGGGGCCTGCCGAAATTCCCGAAAAACACTTGCTTGCGCGTGCCTGCCATGTTTACGTTCGGCCAAGGGATGGGTTGTCTCGCCCGTGGACGGGCTTGTGTCTTGGGGGGTAGCGTGGTCCTCGATAGGGGCGACGGAAAGGTGGTTTGTCGCCGGCGCGGCGCGGCTTGGCGGGCTTTTGGGCAAGCAATCGCCGTTTCTCACTCGCGCCGCATGACTTCCGCCCCGCCATTCTTGACGCCGGCACCCTAGGACAAACCGCGTGAATCCTGCCGACATCCAGGCCAACCGGGCGCGCGCTCGGGCACTCCCCATGTTCAACGAAGGGGCAATCCCGCCTGAACGCGACCGCCCCTTGAGTTCCGACGACAGCGGCTTCCGTGACGTGATGAAGCTGCTGCTGCGGTCTTGGCCGTACATCCGGCCGCAGTTGCTCGGCCACTGGTGGCATCCGGGCCCCGGCGGAGGGGTTCGTCCGGAAGTCGCCGACATGGTGAGCGGCGAGGGCTTCCGCTTCGGCTATGCACCGTTCCTCGTCGCTGCGGTTGCGGCGCTGGGGCCGCTTTCCGGGTGGATGCCGAGCACGTTCGCTTGGCCTATGGGGCTTCTGTACGTGCCGGTCATTGTGACCGTGATCGGCATGTTCCTCATGGCGCTCACGCAAGGTCGCTCCCAGATGGTGGGCACCGTCGGCGTGCTGCTCGGGTGCATCCTCACCAACATCGCCGGCGGCTTCTTCATCGAGGGGTTTCCGTCCACCCTCTACGCAGCAACGGTGACCATCGCCTGCATCGTCGGCTGGATGCTCCAGTTCCGCGTGCAGGAGGGCCAAGTGCAGTTCCGGGCCCGCGTCGGTGCGCACCTGGTCTATTTCTATGCCATCAACTTCCTGCAACGCGGCATCGCCATCGTCGTGGGCCTCATCCTGGCCGACCTTCTGAACCAAAGCCTGCTACAGGCCGAGCCACTGGCACCGGGCCTCGCTAGCCTGCTCGGATTCCCGGAACTCGCTGCCGGCAGCATCGAGCAACTGACCGACGAGCAACGTCGCGAACTGACCTGGAGCTACGTGTACGTCGCGCTCGGCTCGTACCTCCTGCAAATGCCCCTGTCCGTGCTCAATCCCTACTACAACATGTGGATCATGCAGCGCATCAACCAAGACTTGCGCGTCGCGCTCATCTCCCGCTGGCACCAGCTTTCGCTCAGCTACCACAGCGACCACCGTACTGGCGACTCCATCTTCCGCATCTACCAGGACAGCGCCATGGTGACCGCCGTGGTTGGGCACATGATCGGCATGACGCTGGCGATGATGAGCTACTACAGTTGCGTCGTGCTGGTGACCATCCTGAACCCGTGGCTGGGCCTCGCCGCCGGCGTGCTAGTCGCGCCAGCCCTCTTGTGGGCGGGTTGGGCAATGCCGCGCATGCGGGTTCGAGCGCTGGTCTATCGGGAGGCCACCTCGGACGTCACCTCGACCATTCAGGAGAGCTTCTCGTCGATCAAGCTCATCAAGGCTTTCGGCACGGCCGGCCGGGCGCAGCGGCGCGTCGAAGACGACTCGGTGGTGGCTTTCAACGCCGCCTTCCGGGTGAAGAACCTGATCGCCATAGTCACCATCGTGATGTACACCGTCGCGGCCGTCTTCATGGCCGGCGGCACCTCGTTCATGGCTTGGTGGGCGTATCAGGGCGAGCCCACATGGTTCATCGAACTGCTGGCTCTCGTCGGCCTCAGCTTCGTGGTCTGGAACCTCGCCAGCTTCTCTTGGACACGCGATCAGTTCCACGAGTCGAGCGGCGACATCCGCAAGCTCCTGCGCGACTGGATGACGGCTCAGGACCTCACCATGGGGCTGCGCCGCGTGTTCGACATCCTCGACATCGAGCCCGATGTGCAGGACCGGCCAGACGCCGAGGACTTCGGCGGCTTGAAAGAGGAGATCCGGTTCGAGAACGTGAGCTTTGCCTACGAAGCCGCGAGACCCGTGCTGAGCGATGTCAGCTTCGCCGCCGTGCCTGGCTCCGTCACTGCCATCATCGGTCCCACCGGCTCCGGCAAGAGCACGCTCATGGCGCTGCTTCTGCGCCTTTTCGATCCGAATAGTGGTCGCGTCAGCATCGATGGGCGTGACGTGCGTGGCTTTACGGTGGCGAGCCTGCGCGCCGCCATCGCCATCGCCTTGCAGGAAAACGTGCTCTTCGCCATGTCCGTGCGCGACAACATCCGCTACGTGGCGCCGAATGCACCGGAGGAGCAGATTCGCACGGCCATTCACGTCGCTGGCATGGATGATTATGTCGATGCCCTGCCGAACGGCCTCGACACGGTGCTCTCGGACCGCGGCGGCAAACTCTCGACCGGTCAGCGCCAGCGCCTGTCCATCGCCCGTGCGGTGGTTCGCGACACGCCCATACTGGTCCTCGATGAACCCACGGCGGCGCTCGACGCGGTTACCGAGCACCGCGTAATGCAGAACCTCGCGATTTGGGCCGGCGGGGGCGACGGCAAGGTCGGCCGTGCCATCTTCCTGATCACGCATCGTATTTCGACGATCCGCCGCGCAGACAACATTCTCTACCTCGACGGCGGCCGCATCGTCGAAAGCGGCGACCACGACGCGCTCATGCAGCTTGAAGGCGGCCGCTATCGCAGTTTCGTGGAGGCGGAGTCCGCCCTTACCGGTGCTGGTGACAACCGAGCCCAGCCGACGGGCTCGGCCCAGTAGTCGTGGCGGAATCGGCAATCAGTACTCGCCGCGACAGGCGCCGCAAGGCGCTGCGCGACCTTGATGCTCGTGCCAGCGGCCTCGACACCAGCACGCGGATCGGCAACGCCGAGGCGTTCGCCATCATTGTGCGCAGCATGGGCTACATCCGCTTCTTCTTCTGGCGCTATCTCGCGAAGTTCCTGCTCAAGCTCTTCGCCTATGCCATCGCCCTCGGCTTCCTGCCCTGGCCGGCGAAGATGCTGACGGATCACGTCATCTTGGGCCGGCCAATCGAGGACGCCCAAGGCTACCCGCCGTATTGGCGACCCGTGATCGACTTCGTCCAAGGTTGGTCGCCCTTCGAGATCCTTATCTTCTTGGCCGTGCTG
>VXPR01000429.1 GCA_009839405.1 Gammaproteobacteria bacterium | reverse complement strand
ACTCCAGTCTTATCCTGGTCGCCAGGCCCTGTGTTTAATCTCTACCCGCCCTCCCGGGGCGCGTCTACCGTGGGCTCCCCCCGCGTCGACGAGTCGGACATGATCGCGCGGCCCGACCCGTCGACCTTCGTCGTGCTGCCCTGGCGGCCGCAGCAGCAGCGCGTCGCGCGCATGTTCTGCGACGTCTACATGCCCGACGGCTCCCCCTTCGAGGGCGACCCGCGGTACGTGCTGCGCCGCCAGCTCGAGAGCGCAGCCGAGGCCGGCTTCACGATCTACGTGGGGCCGGAGCTGGAGTGGTTCTACTTCAAGGCGCCCGACGACCCGGAGCCGCTCGACGCCGGCGGCTACTTCGACCTGACGCCGCTCGACACGGCCAGCGACCTGCGCCGCGAGACGGTGCTGATGCTCGAGGAGATGGGCATCGCGGTGGAATACAGCCACCACGAGGTGGCTCCCTCGCAGCACGAGATCGACCTGCGCTACACGGACGCGCTGACGATGGCCGACGCGACGATGACCTACCGGCTCGTGGTCAAAGAGATCGCCATCAAACACGGCGTGCACGCGTCGTTCATGCCCAAGCCCCTGACGACAGAGAACGGCAGCGGCATGCACCTCTATCAGTCGCTCTTCCGGGGCGACGAGAACATGTTCTTCGCCGAGGAGGCGCCAGCCCGCCTGTCGCCGCTGGCGGGGCACTACATCGCCGGGCTGCTGCGGCATGCGCGGGAGTTCACGCTGGTCACGAACCAGTGGGTCAACAGCTACAAGCGCCTGCGGGCCGGTTACGAGGCGCCGGTCTACCTGACCTGGGCGACGCGCAACCGCAGCGACCTGATTCGCGTGCCGGAGTACCAGCCCGGCCACGCCAAGGCGACGCGCATCGAGTACCGCGCGGCCGACTCGGCCTGCAACCCCTACCTGGCCTTCGCGGTCATGCTGGCGGCGGGCCTGAAGGGGATCGAGGAGGGCTACGAACTCCCGGCCCCCACCGAGGAGGACGTCTTCCTGCTCGACGCGCCCACCCGGCGGGCCCGCAAGATCGAGGTTCTGCCCGCCTCCCTGGGCGAGGCGATCGACCTCTTCGCGGCCAGCGACCTCATGCGCGAGACGCTCGGCCGGCACGTGTTCGAGAGCATCCTGGCCAATAAACGCATCGAGTGGGACGCGTACCAGGCGCACGTCACCGACTTCGAGCGCGAGCGCTACCTGCCCATCCTCTAGTTCGCATAGGAGGGCCCGCCGTCGGCGGGCGGGGCGCGGCTACAGCCCGGGGAACAGCATCGCCGTCGAGGCGTCGATCGCCTTGAAGAGCGGCGCCGGGTAGAGCCCCACCAGGAAGACCGCCCCGGTGAGCACAGCCAGCGCGCCCATCATGGGCGCCGGCACCGAGAAGCGGCCCGTGTCCGCGCCCTCGGGCTTGTAGAGGTACATCTGCTTGATGACCATCAGGTAGTAGTAGAGCGACACGAAGGAGACGGTGACGCCGATCACCGCCAGCCAGAGGTGCCCGTTGCTGGCCGCCACCTGGAAGATGACGAACTTGGTCGCGAAGCCGGCGAAAAGCGGCATCCCGGCCAGGGAGAACAGCGCGATCGACAGCAGCAGGGCCAGCATGGGCTGCCGCTCGGCGAGCCCGCGCAGGTCGACGATGTCGTCCTTGCCGGTGCGGTTGTAGAACGCGATCAGGGCCGTGAAGACCAGCACGTTGGTCGCCACGTAGCCCAGCAGGTGCAGCACCAGCGCCGTGGCGGCGTCCTGCGACTCGGCCAGCGAGCCCGCATCGAGCGCGACGATGCCGATCAGCAGATAGCCCACCTGTCCGATCGACGAGTAGGCCATCAGGCGCTTGAGGTTCGTCTGGCGCAGCGCGACCAGGTTGCCGGTGATCATCGTCAGCGCGGCGATGACGGCGATCAGCCACGACCACTCCGCCGCGGCCGGCAGCAGCGCCTCGGAGAACAGGCGCAGGAAGAAGGCGAAGGCGGCGGCCTTGCCGGCGGCGCTCAGGAAGGCGGTGATGGGCAGCGGCGCGCCCTGGTAGGCGTCGGGCGTCCACTGGTGGAAGGGCACGGCCGACACCTTGAACCCCAGCCCCGCGACGATCAGCACCAGCGCCACGATGATCGCCGGGCGAACGTCGCCCGGGATGGGCAGGGCGCTGTCGATGGTCGCGGCGCTGAAGTTGCCCAGCTGCTGGGCGATGTTGCGTCCCGCCTCGATGCCGTCGGGCTCGATGGCGCTGTAGGTCGTCGTGCCGGTGACCCCGTAGAGGATGCTCAGCCCGTAGAGGAACAGCGCCGAGGAGAAGGCGCCCAGCAGCAGGTACTTGAGCGAGCCCTCGTTGGAGAACGGGTTGAGCTTGTTGAAGCCGACCAGGACGTAGAGGCTGAACGACATCAACTCCAGCGACAGGTAGGCGGTGATCAACTCGCGCGAGGCGGCGAGCAGCATCATGCCCAGGGTCGCGAACATGATCAGGCCGTAGAACTCGCCGTGATGGCGCAGCCGGTCGCCGGCGAACTGCACGCCGGCCAGGATCGCGAAGGCGGCGATGCCCAGGAAGAAGACGCGGAAGAGGACGGTGTAGTTGTCGACCGCCAGCACGTTGGCGAAGTCGTCGTTGACGTTGATGTAGAAGACCGCCGTCAGCACCAGCAGCACGACCAGCCCGGCGGCCGACAGGTAGCCCCAGACCTCCTGGGGCACGCGGCGGAAGATCAGCGCCCCCGCCACTATCAGCGTCGCGAAGCTTGCCAGCACCAACTCGGGGATGATCAGGGCGTATTCGAGATCCATCAGCCGCCCCGAACCACGGGCAGGTTTGCGAGGCTCCCACCCACTTCATCCACGCTGGGCAACTCGAGCACCGCGCTGGCGATGCGGTCCACGAAGGGGTCCGGCCAGACGCCCATCGCGACGATGGGGGCGATCAGCATCAGCCCCGCGGCCATCTCCCAGCGGCTGATATCGCGCAGGCCGTCCCAGCGCGGGTTGACCGGCCCCAGCGTCGCGCGGCCCAGCAGTCGCAGGACGTACACCGCGGTCAGCGCGGCGGAGAGCACGCCGATCGCCGCCCAGAAGGGGAACTCGGCCACGGCGCCCACGAAGATGTGGAACTCGGCGACGAACCCACTCAGCCCCGGTAAGCCGAGCGAGGCCAGCCCGGCGATGCCGAAGAAGATCACGAATAGCGGCATGCGTTTGATGATGCCCCCGAACTGGGTGATGTCGCGGGTGTGGGCCTGGTCGTAGATCGCGCCGACCATGGCGAAGAAGAGGGCCGTCATGACGCCGTGGCTGAACATCTGCAGCACGGCGCCGTTGACGCCGATCGTGTTCATCGTGCCCAGGCCCATGAGCACGAAGCCCATGTGGCTGACCGAGGAGTAGCCGATGACGAACTTGAGGTCGGTCTGGTGGAGGGCCGAGAAGGCCCCGTAGATCGCGGCGATCCCGCCCAGCACCAGCAGCACCGGCATCCACAGGTCGGTGCCGGCGGGCAGGGTCTCGATGCCCAGGCGCACGATGCCGAAGGCGCCCAGCTTCATCAGCACGCCGGCGTGCAGCATGGAGACGGCCGTGGGCGCGGCGACGTGGCCGTCGGGCGACCAGGTATGGAACGGCCAGAGACCCGCCAGGACGCCGCAGCCGATCATGAAGAAGGGGAAGAACGTCTTGGCGAACGATTTATCGAACTCGACCTCGCGCAGCACCGCCATGTCGAAGGTGCCGGCCCCCGCCTCAGCGAAGACGGCGAAGATGCCGATGAAGATCAGCACCGATCCGCCCACCAGCACCATGGTGAGCTTCATCGCGCCGTATTCCTTGTTGGTGCTGCCCCAGACCACGATCAGC